>NZ_MJGL01000007.1:38263-42810 GCF_001864855.1 Curtobacterium sp. MCBA15_005 | reverse complement strand
CCGACCCGACCCGACCCGACTCTTCTCTCTCCTCCCCCGAACGCGACGTGCACCATCACGTCGCGGTGGTCGAGTGCGCCCGAATGCGCTCATCCGCCGAACCCAGCAAAGGAGCTGCACCATGTCCCGCCACACGCATCGACGGACCCTCCGGGCCGTTGCCATCACCACGATCGCGCTCGCCGCGGCCGCCCTCACCGGCTGCAGCGCGGCCGGTTCCGCCGAGGGCAAGACCTTCACGATCCTGCAGTACGAGGACAAGACGACGGCGCAGGGCCAGGGATGGCAGCTCGCCCTCGACATCTTCAAGAAGAAGCACCCCGACGTCACGGTGAAGTTCCAGACCACCAGCTTCGATGGCTTCCGCAAGAACGCGAAGCTCGTGCTCGGCGGCAACAAGGTGCCGGACGTCGTCGAGTTCAACAAGGGCAATGCCGACGGCGGCCAGCTCGCCAGTCAGGGGCTGCTGGAGAACCTCGACGACGCCGTCGAGGAGAACGGCTGGGACGACAAGGTCACCGGTTCCATGCAGTCCTTCGCCAAGTACGACGACCAGGGCAACGCAGGCAGCGGCAACTGGTACGGCATCCCGAACGTGGGCGAGTACGTCACGTTCTACTACAACAAGGACAAGTTCAAGCAGGCCGGGATCACCTCCGAGCCGACGTCGATGGCGGAGTTCACGGCGGACCTGCAGAAGCTGAAGGGTGCCGGGATCACACCGATCTCGTCGTCCGCCGCGGTCAACCAGGGTTTCAACCAGATGTGGATCTGGTACTCCCTGGTGGCGGCTGCGGCCGACCGGAAGCAGATCGACGACTTCATGTTCTTGAAGGGGAAGGTCGACTTCTCGAAGGACCCGTGGAAGACCGGCACCGAGGAGTTCCAGGACTGGATCGACAAGGGGTACGTCGGGGACGACCTCGGCGGGCTCAACTACGAGCAGGCGAACGTCAACTTCCTGAGCGGGAAGACCGGGATGCTCATCTGGAACAACGGTGTCTTCGCCCGGGTGAAGGACCAGTCCTCGTTCCCGTGGGGCTCCTTCACCTTGCCCGGCGCGAACCTCTCGATGGGTTCGTCCGGTCACCTGTGGGGCGTGCCCGCGAAGGCCGCCAACAAGGACCTCGCCTACGACTGGATCAACACCACGCTCAGCTCGAAGGTTCAGGACAAGATCGGCGACCTCGGTGGCCTGCCGCTCGCGGGAGACTCGGACGCAATCTCTGATCCGGTCACGAAGGCGTACACCAAGCGCTTCGACGAGGTCGTGCACGACGACACCCTCGCCTTCTACCCGGACTACCCGGTCCCCGGCTTCCTCGACTTCATCCAGAACAACATGTCGGCGATGTCCAACGGGAACGAGACCGCGGACCAGTACCTCGACAAACTCCAGGCCTTTTACGACGACGGCAAGAAGACCGTCGACCAGGGCTGACCTCGATCCGGTGGGACGGGCGCGAAAGTGTCCGTCCCGCCGCAAGGAGACGTGATGACCACGACCACGCAAGCTGCTCGACGAGCGCCAGGGGCGGCCAATGCCGGCCGCACCGGCCCACGATCCTCCCGCCAGCACTCGTACTGGTGGTACCTCGTCCCGATGATCGTCGGGACCCTCGCCATCGTGCTCGTGCCCTTCGGCATGAACATCTGGTACAGCATGTTCCAGTGGAAGGGCGGACTCGCCCCCATGCGCTGGTACGGCCTCGGCAACTACGCCGACCTGCTCACCGACGCACAGTTCTGGCTGGCTTTCAAGAACTCGGTGTTCATGATCGTCGGCATCGTCGTGGTGCCGACCCTCATCGGGCTGGTGCTCGCCGCGATGCTCTTCGACCACCTGGGGCGCGAGTTCGGGCCGAAGGTCGCCGCCACGCTGCGCGCCCTGTACTACCTGCCGCAGATCCTGCCGATCGCGGTCGCCGGGTTCGTCTGGAGCTGGGTGCTCGCGACCCAGAACGGACTGCTGAACAGTGTGCTCGCCGCGGTCGGTGACACGAGCCCGCCGGATTGGCTCGGCAACCCCGACATCGCGATCTACGCCGTGATGCTCGTGCTGGTGTGGTTGCAGATCGGGTACCCCGTCGTGGTGTTCATGGCGGCGCTGCAACGCGTCGACCCGGAGCTCTACGAGGCAGCCTCCCTGGACGGCGCCGGGTGGTGGCGACGGTTCACCGCGATCACGCTCCCGCAGATCCGTCCGGAGATCTTCGTCGTGGTGATCACGGCGACGGTCGGTGCGCTGAAGGTGTTCGCGCCGATCCTCATCCTCACCGGCGGCGGACCCGAGGGGTCCACCGTCGTGCCGTCCTACTACTCCTACCGGAACTTCTTCGAGCTGTCGAAGGTCGGGTACGGGTCCGCCATCGCCACCGTCATGTCGATCGTCATCTTCGTCATCGCCGGGGTCCTCATGTGGCTGCAGCGCCGCGACACCGAAGGGAAGGACGCCTGATGAGCAGTCTCGTCACCGAGTCCGCCACCGATGCGACCACCACCCTGCCGACCCGGGCGCCTCGCCCTCCGCAACGCCGGAAGCGCCGTGGCGCCACACGGTGGGTGGTCCTCGCGATCGCTGTCGTGTTCGCGCTGCTCATGCTCGCGCCGCTGCTGCTGCTCGTGCTGAACGCGTTCAAGACGGGTGCCGACTACTCGGCGCACGGTCCGCTCGCGCTGCCGGAGCACTTCAGCATCGAGGCGTTCCAGCAGTACCTCGCGCTCGTCGACTACCCGCGGGCGCTCGTGAACTCCGTCGTCATCTCGGGGCTCGTCGCCGTCCTCGGCACCGCACTCGCCCTCGTGACGTCCTACGCGATCGGCATCGGGCGCATCCGCGGACGCTCCTGGTTGCTCGCCGTGTTCCTGCTCGCCACGATGCTCCCGCAGGAGTCCCTGATCTACCCGCTCTTCTACGGGGCGCAGGCCACCGGGCTCTTCAACACGATCTGGAGCGTCGTCATCGTGTTCACGGTGCTGCAAGCAGCCTTCGGCACCTACCTGCTGTCGAGTGTCATGAGCACGATCCCGCAGTCGCTCCTCGAAGCCGCGGCCCTGGACGGCGCAGGCCGGTTCCGGATCCTCTGGTCCGTGGTGTTCCCCGTCCTCCGCCCGACGCTGTCCGTCCTCGTCGTCTTCTTCTTCGTCTGGACGTGGAACGAGTTCTACATCCCTCTGGTCCTGCTGAGCGACCAGTCCGCACAGACGATCCCGATCGCCCTCGCCACCCTGCAGGGCCAGAACAGCATCAACCTGACCGCGCTGAACGCGGGGTCCCTGCTCTCCCTGCTGCCGACCTTGGTCTTCTTCCTCGTCTTCCAGCGCACCCTCAGCCGCGGTGTCACCGTCGGCTCGGTCAAGTGACCGGGCTCCGGACCGGCCGCGGCGTAGCACCCACCACCACCGAAACGAACCCCGGAGGCTCCATGCTCCCCACCTTGACCGAACTCGCCCCGCCTGTCGGAGTGCGATCCAGGACCGTGAACGCCGAGAACCCCACCGGCGCCTTCGGAGCGGCTGCGTCGGCGTCCTCGGCGCTGGGCCCGGGGCGGAAGGGCAGGGCGTGGGGAAGCCTGCCGGCTGGTGGCACGATCGATCTGCTCGACATCGACGGCCCCGGCGTCGTACGGCACATCTGGATCACGGTCACCGACCGGACCGAGGCGGGGCCGTTCGTGCTCCGTGACCTGGTGCTGCGGGCCTTCTGGGACGACGAGGACGACCCCTCGGTCGAGGTGCCCCTCGGCGACTTCTTCTGCAACGGCTTCGCGACCCGGGCGCTCGTGACGTCGGAACCGATCACGGTGGCTCCGACCGGCGGGATGAACAGCTACTTCCCGATGCCGTTCCGGAAGCACGCACGGCTCTCCCTGACGAGCGAGCACGGTGCCGACCTCGAGCACGTCTTCTTCCAGGTGGACTTGACGACTGGCGACGACGTGCCCGAGGAAACCCCGTACTTCCACGCCCAGTGGCGCCGCTCGAACGCGTCCACCGCGCTCGGTGAGGACCACGTGATCCTCGACGGTGTGCAGGGTCGGGGCCGGTACGTCGGCACCTACGTCGCGCTCGCGTCCCTCAGCCGGTTCTGGTGGGGCGAGGGCGAGGTGAAGTTCTTCGTCGACGGGGACGGCGACCTGCCGTCACTGTGCACCACCGGGCTCGAGGACTACGCCGGTGGCGCGTGGGCGTTCCAGGACGCTCTCCGAGCCGATCCGGAACCGATCCCGCTCACGTTCAGTGCCCCGTACTTCGGGTACCCCTTCTGCAGCAGCCGCGACACCACCGGAGCCTCGGAGTTCATCCACGCGGTCGCACCGATGCACGCCCTGTACCGCTGGCACCTCCCCGACCCGATCTGGTTCGAGCAGGACCTCCGCGTCACCGTGCAGCAGATCGGCACATGGGACCACGGGCTGTTCGAACGGTCGGACGACATCAGCACGGTCGCCTACTGGTACCAGACCGAGCCGCACACGTCGTTCCCGCAGCTGCCGGACGCAGCGGCGCGCGTCCCGAGGTGACCGCTGTCGGCCTGGAGGCGCGGG
>NZ_MJGL01000007.1:0-37598 GCF_001864855.1 Curtobacterium sp. MCBA15_005 | reverse complement strand
CGCCCCGCGCCTCCAGGCCGCCGCACCGTCGATCCAGCAACCCGCCAGCAGGAAGGCACGCAGCATGGACACGGTCGTCGTGATCGGTGAGGCCCTCGTCGATGTCATCGAGGGCTCGGAGGGCCGCGTCGAGCACCCGGGCGGGAGCCCCATGAACGTCGCGGTCGGGCTGGCGCGGCTCGGTGTGCCCGCCGGCCTCGTCTGCGCGCTGGGGGACGACGATCGCGGAGCGGTCGTCCGCCGCCACGTCGAGGCGAGCGGCGTGCAGGTCGCGGCGACACTGATCGAGCGGACCTCGACGGCTGTCGCGACGATCGACGATCACGGCGTGGCCCGCTACGAGTTCGACCTGGACTGGCGGCTCGCCCCGGTAGCCCTGTCCGAGCTGACGCGACTCGTGCACGTCGGGTCGATCGGAGCGGTGCTGTCGCCGGGTGCCTCGGTCGTCCTCGAGGCCGCGCGGTCCCGGCAGTCGTCGGCTCTGCTGTCCGTCGACCCGAACGTCCGGCCGTCCGTCACGCCGGACCGCGACGCAGTGCTCACGGCCTTGCGGCCACTGCTCGCATCCGCCGACGTGGTGAAGCTCAGCGACGAAGACGCGGCCTGGTTGTGGCCGGAACGCGGGGTCGACGCCGTGCTGAACGGCCTGCTGAGGCTCGGCGTCGGGCTCGCCGCCGTGACGTTCGGCGCGAACGGCTGTGCACTCGCGACGGCCGGGGCCCACACCCGGTCGCCCGCTCCCGTCGTCGAGGTCGCCGACACGGTCGGGGCCGGTGACTCGTTCATGTCCGGGCTGCTCGCCGGCGTCCTGGCCTCGGGCAAGCATCCCCGCGACCTGGACGGGGACGACCTGGACGGGCTCGCACGCCTCGCGCTGGATTGCGCTGCGATCACCGTGAGCCGACCTGGCGCGGACCCACCCACGCGAGCCGAACTGGGCTGAGCGCCCACTGGTCGGTCGAACCGAGTGCTATGTTTGCGCGCACAACAAATCCCGGACGACGATGTCGGAGGACGCGCGATGACGCACGCAACAGAGCACCGCTTCGGTGAGACGACCCTGACGCTCGTCGATGCCGAAGGCGATCCCATCCCGGATGCCGACATCACGGTCGAGCAGACCCGCCATGCCTTCGCCTTCGGCAACATCGGCTTCGACTTCATCGGACTCGCCAACGGCGAAGCGACCGGCGAACCGACCGGCGAACCGGCCGGCGAAGCCAACGCCGGAGCGCAGGAGGAAGCAGGCACCGAGCACCTCGCCGACCTCTACACCGACGTCTTCAACACCGCGACGCTCCCGTTCTACTGGGGCCGCTTCGAGCCCGAGCGCGGAGCTCCGGACACCGCCAGGCTCCTGACCACGGCGCAGTGGTTCCGCGACCGCGGTGTCGCCCTGAAGGGCCACCCGCTCGTCTGGCACACCGTGCAACCCGAGTGGCTGCTCGGGCTGCCGCTGGACGAGGTCGAGCGGCTCCTACGGGAGCGCATCCGCCGCGAGGTCTCCGCCTTCGCCGGCACGATCGACACCTGGGACGCCATCAACGAGGTCGTCATCATGCCGGTGTTCGACAACGGCGACAACGCGATCACCCCGCTCGCCCGGGCCAAGGGCCGCATCCCGATGATCCGGATGGCCTTCGAGGAGGCCCGCGCCGCCAACCCGCACGCCACCCTGCTGCTCAACGACTTCGACCTGTCGAGCGCGTACGAGTGCCTGATCGAGGGCGTGCTCGAGGCCGGCGTGCAGATCGACGCCATCGGGCTGCAGACCCACATGCACCAGGGCTACTGGGGCGAGGACACGATGCTCGCGATGGTCGACCGGTTCGCCCGCTACGGCCTGCCGCTGCACCTGACCGAGACCTCGCTCGTCTCCGGCGACCTCATGCCCGCGCACATCGTCGACCTCAACGACCACCAGGTGGCCTCGTGGCCGTCGACGCCCGAGGGCGAGGCGCGCCAGGCCGACGACCTCGAGCGGCACTACCGGAGCCTCGTGGGGCACCCCTCCGTCGAGGCGATCACCTACTGGGGCATCACCGACGCGGGCGCCTGGCTCGGCGCCCCGATCGGACTCGTCCGCGCCGACGGCACCCCCAAGCCGTCCTACGAGGCCCTCCGCCGGCTGGTCAAGGAGGAGTGGTGGCTCGGCCCGACGGTGCTGCGCACCGACGACCGCGGTCGAGTGCAGGTCCGCGGCTTCCGTGGCGACTACCGCGTCGACGTGCGTGGCGCGTCCACGGCGATCGCCGTCACCGACGTGCCCACGCAGGTGCAGATCGTCGCGTGACCACCTGACGGACTGGAGGCCCGGTGCGGCCCCGCCCCGCGCCTCCGGTCCGTCACCTGGTCGCGCGTCCTGCGGCCACCACACCCCAGAAGGCTCCGCCGACGAGGATCGCGGCGCACGCGACGAACGCGGGAACGTCGTCGGCGCGTCCGAGTGCGATGTAGACCAGGCTCACGACCACCGTCGCGCCGCCGGCGATGCTCGTCGGGACGACCGCTGCTCGGTGCCCGAGGATCCAGTTCTCGTCACTGCGCATGGTCGCCCGGGTGCGGATGCCCACGAGCCCGTTCCTGCCGATGAGGCCCCGCGCCGGTAGTGCGACGAGGACGATGGTCAGGACGGCGGCCGCCGTCTCGATCGCGATCACGTGGTCTCCTTCTGGGTCGGTCATCGCGCTCGTGCGCGCAGTGAGGCTGCGGGGAGCGTGTCAGACCAAACCTGCCGGTATCCGGTGAAATACGCAAGCAAGATGTCGAGGTGAGCGGTGCTACCGAGGGGACCGGAACGGCCAGTCGCCGGCATGCGTGTGCGGCACCGCGACGACCTGGACGGCATCCCGGTAGACGATCCGACCCGGGGAGCTGGTCATGAGTTGCATCCACGCGATCCCGTGGTGGTCGAGGAGTTCCAGGTACGGGCCGACCATCTCGAGCAGTGCGACGGCGTCCGCGCTGAACCACGCCCGTGCCCCGGGTTTGCGGATCTCGTCGTAGCAGTCCGGCCTCGTGGTGGTCGGGTCCGTGTACATGGCGGTCGCGCGGGCGTTCGCTTCTCGGAGCCACCTCGTCTCGGCGTCGCTCAGCCGGCCGTCCCGCTGCAGTCCGTTCGCGAGGGCGAAGACCCCCGGGAACCGCCCGCGGCGGTTGGGGACGGCGCTTTGGTACCTGATGAACCCGCTCACGACAGGGAGCGTCCGAGGCCGCGCAACGCTGCACCGAATCCGCGGATCACTGCAGGGCGCTCCAGTCCTGGGGAAGTGCGGTCGTGCCCCACGCGGGGTCGGGGACCCATCCCGACCAATCGGTGTCGAAGGGGAACCGGCGCGCGCTCGCGACCTCGGTGGCTTCTCGGCCAGCACGCTCGATGACCGCCCGCTTCGCCGCCGGCCAGTACCCGCCGGCGGCGTAGAACTCGAGCTCGTCTTCGTCCTTGTACCGGACAGACCACGAACCGTCGGGCTCGGTGGTCGCCACCACGTCGAGTGTCCAGTCTTGACTGTCGAACCCGATCGGTGTCCGTACCCACGGCAGCTCGAGGTTGATGTACCAGTCGGGAAGCCAATCGGACCCGTCGTGCCAGCGCCAGACGGACCAGGGGCTCCCCTTCTGGTGGACGCGGACGACACTGGATCCAACCCACCGGTCATCGACGTAGGAGCCGTCCCAGTCCTCGGGCAGCACGAGGCGTCCGTTGGGCCCGCTCCCGACGCCCGCACGTCGACGGACGGCTGAGCCGACGGTCGTGGCGACCACCGCCAGTTCGTCATCGTCCACCAGGACCCGGGCGGCGACCGCGAAGCCGACTGCTTCGCCGTGCTCGCCGAAGCGGTTGATGCTGCGGAGCGCAACGGGGCTCCCGGAGGGGAACGGATCAGTCCTGGTGTCGGATCGCGCGGCGTCGGTCATCCACCGATGCTGCCACGGCGCGGCCTCCGGGACCGCTGACTCACCGCCGCACGTACCGGTGCTCCGGCCGCCCCGCAGCCCCGTACCGCAACTGCATCGCCACGGTCCCGTCCGCCGTGAGCTGCGCCAGGTACCGCTGCGCCGTCGCCCGCGACACCCCGATCGCCGCAGCCACCTCGGCGGCGGATCGTTCCTCACCGGCGACGAGCTGCTCGAGCACCAGCGCCGCCGTGGCCGCCCGGGACGGCGACGCCCCACCGCTGTCGCCGGCGTGCAGGATCCGGAACGCCCGCTCGACGGCCTCTTGATCGAGGGTCGACCGCTCGTCGAGCACGTTCCGCGACCGTGCGTACGCCTGCAGCCGCTCGGCCAGCACCCCGGCCGTGAAGGGCTTGATCAGGTAGGCGAGTGCCCCGCTGCGCATCGCCCGCCGAACGGTGCCCGAGTCCGACGCAGCACTCAGCACGAAGGCGTCGGCGTCGCTGTCGATCGACCGCAGCAGGTCGAGCCCGCTGCCGTCGGGCAGGTACACGTCGACGAGCACCAGGTCCACGGTCCCGCTCGACAGCGCGGCGCGGGCGGCCGCGAGGGTCCCGACGGGTTCGAGCGCCCGGAACCCCGGTACCTCGTCGACCTGCCGCCGGTGCAGGTCGGCGACGTGGAAGTCGTCGTCGACCACCAGCACGGTGAAGACGGAACTCACGACACCACTCCTTCCAGTCGGGCGCAGAAGACCGCGCCGTGGTCGGCACCGCCGGGGGAGGCGAGCCACACGTCGCCACCGTGCCGTCGGGCGATCTCCCGCGACAACGGCAGCCCGATCCCGAGCCCGTGCACCTGCGAGACGTCCTCCGACGCAGGAGCAGCCGCCGGCCCGCGGACGAACAGCGAGTCCGCGGCGTCGACCGGCACCCCCGGCCCGGAGTCCATCACCGACAGGTGCAGCGTCGCGCCGTCGTCGAGCACCTCGACCTCCACCCACGGGGATCCGCCGTCGCGCGTTCGCTCGTCGCCGCCGAGGGCCGCCGACACCGCGTTGTCGACCAGGTTGCCGAGCACGGTCGTCACGTCGCCCGGTTCGGTGATCGTCCCCCGCACGAGCGTCTCCGCTCCGATCCGCAGCAGCACCCCGCGCTCGGCGGCCTCGACGCCCTTCGCCCCGAGGAACGCCTGCAGGTACGGCTCGGTCAACCGGTCGGCGTGCTGCACCGGGTAGCGCAGTGGCCCGCGCTCCTGCACGTCCGCCAGGTAGGCACGTGCCCGCGTCGTCTCGCCGATGTCGAGCAGCCCCGAGATCGCGTGCAGCCGGTTCGCGAACTCGTGGCGCTGCGCGCGGAGCGCCGTGCTCATCGACCCGACGGCGTCGAGCCGCCGGGTCAGGGCCTCGACGTCGGTGCGGTCGCGCAGGACGGCGACCCGGCCCAGGTCGCGTCCGTCGCGGAACACCGTGCGGACGTCGACGAGCAGCACCCGGTGCCCGGCGACGATCGTGGCGCTCGCCGGAGCCGCGGTGGACGCGACGAGCATCGACCCGAGCGGCGCGGGCAGGTCGAGGGAGGCCACCGGACGGCCGACCGGGTCGGTCAGTCCGAGCAGTCGCACGGCTTCGGGGTTGCAGACGGTGACGACCCCCGACGGGCCGATCGCGATGACGCCTTCACCGACGCCGCCGAGCACGGCCTGCTGGTTCTGCACGAGCGTCACGAGCTCCTCCGGCTGCAGCCCGAGCGTCAGCCGCACCAGTCGCCGCCGGATCAGCACCGAGGCGATCACCGCGAGCAGGACCGCCGCCAGCCCGGCACCGATCACCGGCATGCTGTCCTCGACCAGGGTGTCGTAGACGCGTGCCCGGTTGAACCCGACGCTCACCTCGCCGACGACGGCGGACTGCCGGGAGGCCCGGCTCGTCTCCGCCCCGCCGGCTGCGGGCGCGGAGACGGGCACCTTCGCCCGCGCCGACTCACCGAGGGTGCCGCGCGCCCAGGACACGGTCTCGCGGCCGGCGAGTGCGGCGTCGGGAGAGGTGCTCACCATCTCGCCGATCCGGTCGGTGTCGGGGTGGGCCAGCCGGATGCCCCGGTCGTCGGTGACCACGACGAAGAGTGCCCCGGTCCGACGCTGGGCTGCGAGTGCCGCACGCTGGACGGGTCCGTCGGCGAGGACCGCGGGGTCGAGGTCGGTGCCGTCGACGCTGAGCCGGGCGACCGCGGCCCGGACGTCGGACTGCGCGGCGACGCTCTGTGCGATCGCGAGGGCGGTCCCCTCGGCAGCGCGCTCGAGCCGGGTGACCTCGATCCGGACGAACACGGCACTGGTCAGGGCGACGACGGCGACCACCACGGCGAGCTGCAGCACGAGCACCTCGGTGGCGAAGCGGAGCCTGGGGCGCCGTGAACGGTCGTCGGTCACGACCCCAGCGTACGGAGGGCGAGCCGACCTGCCTGCGCACAATGCGCAGAAAGCGGTCAACGCGCGATGGTGCGCCAATGTGCAGAAGCGCGCCGCGCCTCCAGGCGGGGTCGTAGCGTGCCCGGACTGCCAGACACGGACGAAGGAGTCCTGATGCTCGTCATCCTCGGGTACGCGATGGTCCTGACCTTCATGGTCCTGATCATGACCAAGCGCATGTCGCCCATGCTCGCGCTGATCATCGTGCCGACCGTGTTCGGACTGTTCGCCGGGGCGGGTCTGGGACTCGGCGACATGGTGACCGAGGCGATCGGCACGCTGGCACCGACGGCCGCGCTCCTGATGTTCGCGATCATGTACTTCGGGCTGATGATCGACGTTGGCCTGTTCGACCCGCTCGTCCGGTTCATCCTGCGGGTGACCGGCAACGACCCGGCGAAGATCGTGCTCGGCACTGCTCTGCTGGCCGGTGCGGTCTCGCTCGACGGGGACGGATCGACGACGTTCATCGTGGTCACGGCGGCGATGCTGCCGATCTACCTGAAGCTCGGCATGAGCCCGGTCGTGATGACGTGTGTGGCGGGTCTGACGAACGGCACGCTCAACATCGTGCCGTGGGGCGGTCCCACCGCCCGTGCCGCCGCCGCGCTGAAGATCGACCCGACGGACATCTTCGTGCCCCTCGTGCCCTCGCTCGTGGTGGGGCTGCTGCTGTGCTTCACGTTCGCGTGGACGATGGGCCTGCGGGAGCGCAAGCGCCTCGGGCTCATCGAGTTCACCGAGGCCTCGCGGGGCGCGCGGGTGCCGGAGCGGGCGAACGCCCGAGCGGGGTCACGGGTGCTCGCGGCGGTCGGCGGGACCGGCGGCGGGATGTTCACGAGCCCCACGGTCGCGCTCGGACTGCGCGGTGGGAAGGCCGACGGCCGGCGTGCGGACGGCGAGGGCGTGGACGGCACCGGGCCGGGGGACGACAGCACGGGGACCGGCACCATGGCGGAGACGATGCTCGACCCGAACCGTCCGACCCTGCGGCCGAAGCGGATCTGGTTCAACCTGGCGCTGACCGTCGCCGTGATGGTGGCGCTCGTGCTGGGGCTCCTGCCGCTGCACTTCGTGTTCATGATCGGCACGGCGATCGCCCTGCTCGTGAACTTCCCGCAGCTCAAGCAGCAGACCGCGCAGATCGTGGCGCACGCCCCGAGCATCGTCGGTGTCGTGTCGATGGTGTTCGCCGCCGGGGTGCTGATCGGGGTGCTCGATGGCACCGGGATGGTCGCGGCGATGGCCGACTGGCTCGTCGCGGTGATCCCGGACTCGATGGGCCCGTACCTGGCGGGCATCACCGGCGTGCTGAGCATGCCGCTGACGTTCTTCATGAGCAACGACGCGTTCTACTTCGGGATCCTGCCGGTGCTCTCCGAGAGCGCCGCGGCGTACGGGATCACGCCGGCCGAGATGGCGCGGGCCTCGGTCGTCGGGCAGCCGGTGCACATGCAGAGCCCGCTGGTCCCCGCGATCCTGCTGCTGGTGTCGCTGGCCAACGTGAACCTCGGCGACCACCACCGGAAGGTGCTGTGGCGGGCGGCCGTGGTCGCGATGGCGATGCTCGTGGTGGCGATCGTCGTGCGGGTCATCCCGTTCGGCTGAACCGACCGCCGGTGCCGACTCGGCGCGCGCCCGACCGGGCCGGGCACGACCGGCTCAGGCGGCGTCGAGCTCCCGCGTCAGGGCCGCGACGAAGTCGTCGATGTCCTGCTCCGAGGTGTCGTACGCGCACATCCACCGCACCTCGTTGCGGCTGGCGTCCCAGTCGTAGAACCGGAAGTGCTTCCGCAGCCGGTCGGCCACCCCGGCGGGCAGGGTCGCGAAGACCCCGTTCGCCTGGGTCTGCTGGCTGAAGCCGACACCGCGGATGCTGCCGTCGGCGATGCCGGCCTCCAGCGCACCGCGCAGTCGGGCGGCCATGGCGTTGGCGTGCCCGGCGGAGCGCAGGTACAGGTCGTCGCTGAGCAGGGCGATGAGCTGGGCGGAGACGAACCGCATCTTCGACGAGAGCTGCATGTTCATCTTGCGCAGGTAGTGCAGCCCCTCGGACGCCGAGGGGTTCAGCACGACGATCGCCTCGCCGTACAGCATGCCGTTCTTCGTGCCGCCGAAGCTCAGCACATCCACACCGGCGTCGGTGGTGAAGTCGCGCAGGGGCACCCCGAGGGACGCCGCGGCGTTCGAGATGCGGGCGCCGTCCATGTGCAGCTTCATGCCGAGCGAGTGGACGTGGTCGGCGATCGTCCGGACCTCGTCCACCGTGTAGGCGGTGCCGAGCTCGGTGGTCTGTGTGATCGACACGACGAGCGGCTGGGCGCGGTGCTCGTCGCCCCAGCCCCAGGCTTCGCGGTCGATGAGCTCGGGCGTCAGCTTGCCGTCGGGTGCCTCGACCGGCAGGAGCTTGATGCCGGCGACGCGCTCGGGCGCACCGGCTTCGTCGGTGTGGATGTGCGCGGTCGCGGTGCACACGACCGCTCCCCACCGCGGCAGCATCGACTGCAGGCCGACGACGTTCGCGCCGGTGCCGTTGAACACCGGGAACGCCTCGGCCTGCGACCCGAAGTGCTCGCGGATCACCTCGTTGAGACGTGCCGTGTAGACGTCCTCGCCGTAGGCGATCTGGTGGCCGTCGTTGGCCGCGGCGATGGCGGCGAGGATCTCGGGGTGGACGCCGGCGTAGTTGTCCGAGGCGAAGCCCCGCAGGTCCAGGTCGTGCAGTCGGAGGGTCACTCGTTCATCCTAGGTTCGAGGGATCAGGCGCCGTGAGCGGGATGCGGGCACCGTTGACGTCGGGCGATGGGGTGTCCCAGAGCCGGACGACCTCGGCGCCGAGCTGCGCTTCGAGGCCGGACAACGCGCCGACGACGAACACGGTGGCCGCGGCGGTCTCCGGCGCCTCCTTCCGGAACCCCTGCGCGACGGCCCGGACCCAGGCGTCGGACGCGGCCTTCGCCGCCGCGTAGTTCGCGGCGCCGGCGGTGGGGGAGTCGACCGCGGTGGACGACACGAACGCGAGCCGTCCGGCAGGGGACGCCACCAGGTCGTCGTGGAAGACCCTGGTCGTGTTCCGCAGGGTCCGGAAGGCGCGGTCGAAGAAGTCCCAGTCCGCGTCGGACTGGCCGACGATGCTGCCACCGCCGCGCCACCCGCCGACCAGGTGGACCAGTCCGTCGACGCGGCTGGCGTCCGCGTGGACGTCGTCGGCCAACGCGGTGACCGCACCGAGGTCCGCCAGGTCGCACGTGCGGGTCGTGACGCCCGGGACGGACGCGCGCAGGGCCTCTAGGGCGTCGGGTCTGGTGCCGACCGCGACGACGGCCGCACCGGCGCCGGTGAGTGCGCGCGCGACGGCCGCGCCGCTGGCACTGGTCGCACCGGCGATCAGCACCAGGCGACCGGCCACCGAGCCGTCGGTCACGCGGCGGCCTCGCCGACGAGCTCGGCGTCCGTGGTGCCGGTGATGCCGGCGGTGGACGCGATGACGGTCGCCATCTTCTTGTCGAGGGCCTCGTAGAACATCGACAGCGGGAACTCGTCGTCGAGCACCGCGTCGGTGTAGCCGCGCGGCGGTCCGGCGAGCGTCTCGTCGGGCAGGCCACGCGCCCACTTGGACGCCGGGTGCGGCGTCAGCGTGCGGGTCAGCATCTCGTACGCGGCGAGCCAGTGCGCCGACTTCGGCCGGTCGATCGAGCGCCGGTAGAGCTCGTTGATCTCGTCACTCAGGGCGATGATCACGTCCGGCACCTCGGGCCAGTCGATCGTCAGCTGCGTGTCGGTCCAGTGCAGGACGCCGTGCTGGTGCATCCAGGCGAACAGCAGCTGGCCGCCGAGTCCGTCGTAGTTGCGGACGCGGCTGCCGGTGATCGCGAAGCGGAAGATGCGGTCGAAGACGACCGCGTACTGCACCAGGCGCGCGTGGTCGCGGATGGCGCGCTGCGCGTCCTGGAGGCCCATGTCGGGTCCGGCGGACAGCTCGCGTTCCAGACGCACCGACTCGCGGAACGCGGTCAGGTCGCAGCGGAGCTCCTCGAGCGAGTAGAGGAAGAACGGCATCCGCTGCTTGATCATGAACGGGTCGAAGGGCAGGTCCCCGCGCATGTGCGAACGGTCGTGGATGATGTCCCACATCACGAAGACCCGCTCGGTCAGCTGCTGGTCGTCGAGCATCGCTGCGGCCTCGGCCGGCAGCTCGAGCTTGGTGACGTCGGCGGCGGCACGGACGACCCGGCGGTAGCGGGCGGCCTCGCGGTCCTGGAAGATCGCGCCCCACGTGAAGGCGGGGATCGTGCGCATCGCGACGGTCTCGGGGAACAGCACCGCCGAGTTCGTGTCGTACCCCGGGGTGAAGTCGACGAACCGCAGCGCGACGAACAACGCGTTGCCGTGGTCGCCGGTCTCGAGCTCGGCGATGAACTCCGGCCAGATGACCTCGACCAGGACCGCCTCGACGAACCGCGAGGTGCTGCCGTTCTGCGTGACCATCGGGAACACGACCAGGTGGCCGAGCCCGTCGACGCGGTGCTGCTGCGGCTGGAACGCTGTGAGGGAGTCGAGGAAGTCGGGGACGCCGAAGCCCTGCTCCTGCCAGCGAGCGAAGTCGTGCTGCAGCACCTGCAGGAACGCGGCGTCGTGCGGGAAGTGCGGCGCGAGCTCGGCGACGGCCGGCACGATCACCGCGACGTGACCGGCGGCAGCGGCATGGTCGGACGGTTCGGGGACGGAGCCGTCCCGCGTCTGCAGGGCCTGCAGGGCGACGACTGCACGCTTGAGCCGGAGCCAGGCGGGGTGGGCGGCGATCTCGCGCACCGACAGGTGGTCCTCGACGACCTCGGGCTCTCCGACGATGGCGTCCTGCGAGATCTTCTGGACGAACTGGGACATGTCGAACCTCCCGTCATTGGGGTCGGCCGCGGATCTGCGGACGAGTGGTGCGCGTTACCGGATCGTCTCGAGCCTAGGGAAGTTCGGGGGACGCAAAGTTGCCCATCTCCGGTGGAATCGTGCGTCGTCACGGCGCTCGCGCGGGCATCCACGCGAGCCGCGCACGGAACCGTCGCTCCGCGTGGCTGGGATCTCCGGAAGGGACCGGGGAGTGCTGTCGACTGGCCTCGGGGCAGGGCTGCTGCGCGCGCTGGTCCGCATCGACGGCTCGGCTGCCGTGTGATCGGTACGGTGGTGGCCATGGCCCGATTCACGCCCCCAGCCGCTGACGCGATGCGCGCCCGGCTCCTGCTCGCCGCGCGGGACGAGTTCGCCGCGGTCGGACTGGCCGCCGGCAGGGTCGAACGGATCGGTGCCGCAGCGTCGAGCAACAAGGCGCAGGTCTTCCACTACTTCGGCAGCAAGGAGGGGCTGTTCGACGCGCTCGTCGCCGACACCGTGACCGAGACGTTCGCCGAGGCCCCGCTCGACACCGCCGACCTCGCCGCATGGGCCGGCCGGGTGCACGACTCGTACGACCGTCGCCCCTGGGCCCAGCGGCTCGCGACGTGGCACCGGCTCGAGCGCGCCGACGTCCCGCTCGAGTCCGTCGCGACGAGCTACGCCGACGCGGTGGCCGAGGTCGAGCACGCCCAGCGTGCCGGGGTCCTGCCTCGGGCGTTCCGTCCGGCGGTGCTGCTCGGGCTCGTGCTGCACACCGCGGCGTTCTGGAGTGCGACCGCTCCGGAGTACGAGCCGCTGGTGCAGGCCGTGACGCCGCCGCGGCGTCGCCAGGTCGTGGTGGACGCGGTCGCCGCCCTGCTCGGCGGGAAGTCCTGACCGAAGGGTCCGCGAGCACCAGCGTGAGAGCGCTGGGACCGAGCGTGCGGGACGGGGCCGCACCGGGCCTCCTGGCCGCCCCTCAGTCGGCTGTGCCGGCGGCGACCCGCAGCGTCCGCTCCGCGTCGTCGAGGTAGTCGGCGAGCAGCGCCGAGGCGGCGTCCTGGTCGCCACCGCGCAACGCGGACACGATCGCGTCGTTGCGTTCGACGAAGTCGGCGTGGAACGAGGCCGGGTCCGCGGTGGTCAGGAAGGCGAGCCGCATCTCGGCGAGCAGGCCGTCCATCAGGGCGTGGATCCGCTCGCTCGGCACCGCGCGCACGAGCTCGGAGTGGAACCGGATGTCGGCGGTCCCGACCGCACCCCAGTCGCCCGCGGACGCTGCTGCCCGGGCGTCGGCGACCGCTGCGGCGGCCTCGGCGAGTGCCGGTGCGTCGGGGGTGCAGGCGCGGACGGCTGCCTCCTCGAGCACCCGCCGAGCCGCGTAGAGATCGGTGACGTCGGCGGCGGAGAGCCGGCGGACGAAGACCCCGCGGTTGAACACGTGCTCGACCAGACGGTCGCGGGCGAGCAGCCGGAAGGCCTCGCGCAGGGTGTTCCGTGAGACCCCGAGCTGGTCGCTCAACCGCTCCTCGGACAGCTGCGCCCCGGGGGAGAACCCACCCGACGCGATCATGGTGCGCAACCGCGTGGCCGTGGAGTCAGCGCCGCCGACGGTTCGGGTCATGGCACCGATCCTGGCACGGGTGGCGTTTGTGAAGGGCGTGTTACAGACCGGAACCGGCTCTTGCGATTGTTGAACAATGCGGTCCAGACTGTCCCGCATGTTCGTCCTCATCGGCGTCGCTGTCGTCATCGTCGGCTTCGCGTTGCGCATCAACGCGCTCCTCGTCGTCACGGTCGCGGGCATCGTGACCGCGGCCATCGGCGGGATCGGTCCCGTCGGCATCCTCGACGCGTTCGGCAACGGGTTCGCCTCGAGCCGGTCCGTCACGACCTTCGCGCTCGTCCTGCCCGTCATCGGTCTGATCGAGCGCTACGGCCTGCAGGACCAGGCGAAGCGCCTGATCGCGAAGCTCGACAAGCTCACGACCGGTCGCCTGCTCGCCGGCTACCTGGTGATCCGGCAGGTGACCGCTGCGGTCGGCCTGACCAGCATCGGTGGGCCGGCGCAGACGGTGCGCCCGCTGGTCTACCCGATGGCCGAGGGTGCGGCGACCAAGAAGTACGGGCGGATCGACGACCGCATGCGCGAGAAGATCAAGGGCTACTCGGCGTCGTCGGACACCGTCGGTGTGTTCTTCGGCGAGGACGTCTTCGTCGCGGTCGGCTCGATCCTGCTCATCACGACGTTCGTCGACTCGACCTACGGGCTGTCGCTCGAGCCGATCGACCTGGCCCTGTGGGCGATCCCGACGGGCATCGCGGCGCTCATCGTGCACGGCGGACGCCTGCTGCTGTTCGACCGCCGACTCGACAAGATGGCGGCGGACGCCCGTGCCGACGCCCCGACCCTGGGGGCAGCAGCGTGATCACCAGCGAATGGCTCTACTGGCTCATCGGCGCGTTCTTCATCGCCGTCGCCGTCCTGATCGTCACCGACACCGCGCACGCGAAGCGCCTGGGCAACGCGGCGTTCTGGGGCATCCTCGGGCTGTCGTTCTTCTACGGCACCTTCGTCGCCGCCGGCACCGTGCCGGCCTGGACGCTCGGGATCGCCGTCCTCGTGATGGTCGCGCTCGCCGGACTCGGCTTCACCGGCACGACGAGCCGCACCCGGGTCGCGAGCATCCCCGGCGCGGGCACGGGTGCCGAGACCGGCCCCGCCGAACCCACCGGCGTGACGCAGAAGATCACGAACGCCGGCAGCGGAAGCACGAGTGTGCTCGCCACCACCAGTCCGGACGAGCGCGCCGCCTTCGCGACGAAGTACGGCAACCGGCTCTTCATCCCGGCCCTCGTGGTGCCGGTGGTCGCCGTGCTGGTCGCGACGCTCGGCCCCCTCGTCTCGTTCGGTGGCGAACCGCTCCTCGCCGAGGGCAGTGCGACCCTGACCGGTCTGGGCATCGGCTCGGTGCTCGCCGTGGTCGTGGCCGTGTTCGTCCTGCGCCCGCCGAAGATCGCCACCCCGATCCGCGAGGGCGGTCGCCTGCTGCAGGCGATCGGCTGGGCGGCGCTGCTGCCGCAGATGCTCTCGACGCTCGGCATCGTCTTCACCCAGGCCGGGGTCGGTGATGCCGTCGGCACGATCATCAAGTCGGTCCTGCCCGACGGCTCGCTGCTCGCCGCCGTGGTCATCTACTGCCTGGGCATGGCCCTGTTCACGATCATCATGGGCAACGCCTTCGCCGCCTTCCCGATCATGACGGCCGCGATCGGCTGGCCCGTGCTGGTGCAGGGCTTCGACGGCAACCCCGCCGCGATCTTCGCGATCGGCATGCTCGCCGGCTTCTGCGGCACGCTCGTCACCCCGATGGCCGCGAACTTCAACCTGGTGCCGGCCGCCCTGCTCGAGATGCGGGACAAGTACGGCCCGATCAAGGCGCAGATCCCCACCGCCGCCATCCTGCTCGTCGTCAACATGGGAGTCATGTACCTTGTCGCATTCTGATGCCGCCCCGATCGACCTGACCCGGGCCGCCTGGGCCGACCGCTTCGCGGCCGTCGCCGCGGACAACACGACCCGCGAGTACCCCTACGCCGCGCACCACGCGACGTCCGGACCGGACGACCGGGCACTGCCCGTCGAGCTCCACCCCGCCTTCGCCACGTCGTACGACTGGCACTCGTCGGTGCACATGCACTGGCTCGCGGCGCGCCTGGTCGCGCACGGCCTGCCCACCGACCTGGAGGCCCGGCTCACCTCGATCCTGCAGGCGCACCTCACGACGGATCACCTGGCGACCGAGGCGGCCTACCTGCGTGGGACGCCGCACTACGAGCGCCCCTACGGCTGGGCCTGGCTCGCGCGGCTCGCCGCCGAGGTGTCGGCGTCCGAGGCACCCGCCGTCCGGGCACTGGCGCCGGGCTTCGCGCCCGTCGTCGACGTCCTCGAAGACCTGGTCGTCCGGTGGATCGACGGCGCCGCGCACCCGGTCCGGCACGGCGTGCACTCGAACTCGGCGTTCGGGCTGCTTCTCGTGCTCGAGGCCGCCCGGTCGCTCGACCGTCCGGCCCTGGCGGCTGCGGTCGAGGGGGCTGCGGAGGACTGGTTCGGCGCGGACGCCGGGTGGCCGTTCGCCTGGGAGCGGAGCGGGCACGACTTCCTGTCCGCGGGCCTCGCCGAAGCCGACCTGATGCGGGCGGTGCTGCCCGCCCCGGAGTTCGCGACGTGGGCGCGCGGCTTCTTCGCCGCGGTGCAGCCGGGCGACGCGATCCTGCGGTCGACGGTGGTCCGTGACGAGAACGACCCGCAGCAGGTGCACCTGTTCGGGCTCGACCTGTCGCGGGCGGGCTCGGCCCGGCGCATCGCGGACGCACTCCGCGCCGACGGTACGGACGACTCCGGCACCGGGATCGCCGACCTGCTCGACGACGCGGCCGATCGGCTGCTGGCCTCCGGGCTCGCGGCGAGCGTGGGCGAGGAGTACTACTCCACCCACTGGCTGGCGAGCTTCGCCTGGGACGCGATGGAGGCCCGGGAGCACGCCGCTCGCTGATCGATCGTCGGGAGCGCTGGTCGTCTCCGGACACGTCGAGGATCCGGAGGTACCTTCGGGGCCATGAGCGATCCGAAGGACGACGAGACCCTCGACGACTTCCGCGAGGCGCAGGAGACCGACTACGAACCGGAGCCGACCGTGCTCGACCCCGACGACCTGCCGGTGGTCGACGACGCGGACGACGAACTGCTCCCGGACGACGACCGACCGGTGCCGCTCGACACCGACGACGACACGATCTGAGCGATCGTGCCGCCGTCGTGCTGCGGCGTCAGCACCGGCGTTGGCGTCAGCTTCGGTGTCGGTACCCGCTCAGTCGAGCGGGAGGGTCCGCGCGAAGGTGCGGGTGACCGGAGTGGCGGCGAGGAACGGTGCCATCGCCGGAGCGCCCTCCGGCGTCGCGCGCCAGGCCACGTAGGTGTCGTGGTCCTCGGCGGTCGTCCACGACTCGACGACGACCATGCGTGCCGGGTCCTCGTCGTCGACCAGGACCTCGAGCGACTCCAGGCCGTGGAACGACGCGGTCTGTTCGAGCGTCTCGCGGATCGCACCCCGGAGTGCGTCGTCGGGGGCATCGCTCTGGAACTGGACCTCGAGCAGGACGGTCATCGACATGGGGAACCTTTCGTCAGCGGTGTCCAAGCCAACCCCTGACCCCCTGCGCTTGTTCCGGGTCGGTCAGTCGACGATGCGGAACCGGAGCGGATCGCCCGGACGGAGTTGCGCAGCGAGGTCGATCGACGACGGTGTCAGGACCGCGACGACCGGGTAGCCGCCGGTCACCGGGTGGTCGGCGAGGAACAGCACGGGGAAGCCCTCGGGCGGCACCTGCAGTGAACCGGTCTCCACGCCCTCGCTCGGCAGCTCGCGTGCCACGGAGCGGGCGAGCGGCGTCTCGGCCGTGGTGCGGACCCCCACGCGGTCGCTGTCCGCGCTGACGGAGAAGTCCTGACCGGTCAGGGTCGCACGCCACTCCGGGGTGAACCAGTCGTCGCGCGGTCCGGGCACAACGTCGAGCACGACCGGCTCGTCGGGCCACCGTGGCTCGGGCTGCGGCACCGCGTCGACGATCGGCCACGACACCCGGGCGTCACCGACGGGCAGGACGTCACCGGCGGACAGCGGCGGCGGACCGAGGCGCGCGAGGGAGTCCCACGAGCGACTGCCGAGCACCGGGTCGACCGCGAAGCCCCCGAGGACCGCGACGTAGGCGCGCAGGCCGACGGTCGCGGTGCCGATCCGGAGCGTGTCGCCCGGAGCCAGCAGCAGCACCTCGTGTGAGGCCGCCCCGCGGACCGACCCGTCCGCCCGCTCGACCTCGACGGGGCAGGCCGCGCCGGTGGTGGCCGCGGCCACGTACGCGTCGGCGCGCAGCGTGACGGAGCCGAGCAGGGCCTCCAGGACGGCCGCGTCGGGACGGTTGCCGACCAGCCGGTTGGCGAGCGCCGCGGAGCCGCGGTCGGCTGCTCCGGCCGCGCCGAGGCCCATGTCGCTGAAGCCCGGGCGCCCGAGGTCCTGCGTGGTCGCGCCGTAGCCGACCTGCACGACGGTCAGCGCGGTCATGCCGCACCCGCCACGACGAAGCGGACGAGCGTGCCGGCGGGGGCGAGCGCCGGGGGCGTGCGGTCGAGCGACCACATCGGGACGTCGGTGCGGCCGATGAGCTGCCAGCCGCCTGGGGAGGTCCTCGGGTAGACGGCGCTGAACTCACCGGCCACCGCGACGGCCCCGCTCGGGACGGCCGTGCGGGCGGTGCTGCGGCGGGGCAGGTCGAGCGGCCGATCACTGCCGGTGAGGTAGCTGAAGCCGGGTGCGAAGCCGCAGAACGCGCTCGTCCAGAGCTGCCCGGTGTGCCACGCCACGAGTTCGTCCCGCCGCATGCCGGTCAGCTCGGTGACGGTGTCGAGGTCCTCGCCGTCGTAGGTGACGGGGATGACGAGCGGGTCGGCGTCGTGCGCTTCGCGCGTGGCGCTGACCGGGCTGACCGGGCTGACCGGGCTGACCGGGCTGACCTGCGTGAGCTCGGTGCGGAGCCGCCCGGCGTCCGTCGTGGTCGGGTCGAACCGGAGCAGCAGTGTCCGGGCGCCGGAGACGACCTCGGTCAGCCCCGGCAGGGGGACCTGCGCGAGCCCGGCGCGGAAGGCGACGACGTCGGCGAGGGAGTCGAACGTGGCGAGGAGTGCGGTGCCGCTCGCGGAGCGGACCTCCGGACCAGTCACGGTGCGAAGGGCGCGATCGTCACGCCGTGCTCGGTCAGCAGCGCTCGGATGGCACGGGCCATCGCGACCGCGTCGGGGGAGTCGCCGTGGACGCAGACCGAGTCGGCACGCACGGCGATCTCGGACCCGTCGACGGCGGTCGCGACGCCGTCGGTGACCATGCGGAGCACCCGGGCTGCGACCTCGTCCGGGTCGTGCAGCACCGACCCCGACTGCTTCCGTGACACCAGTGAGCCGTCGGGTTCGTAGGCGCGGTCGGCGAAGGACTCGCTCACCGCGCGGAGCCCGTGCCGCTCGGCTGCCAGCAGCAGCTCCGACCCGGGCAGCGCGAGCACCGCGAGGGACGGGTCGACGTCGGCCACGGCACGGACGACGGCTTCGGCCTGCACCGGGTCGGCGCAGGCGGTGTTGTACAGGGCGCCGTGCGGCTTGACGTAGGTGACGGCCGTGCCGGCGACGTGCGCCGTGGTGGCCATCGCGCCGAGCTGGTGGACGACGTCGGCGTACAGCTCGTCGGGGGTGACGTGCACGGGTCGGCGGCCGAACCCGATCAGGTCGCGGTAGGCCACGTGTGCCCCGACCGCCACACCACGCTCGGCGGCGGCGCGGGCGGTGGTGAGCATGATCGTCGGGTCGCCGGCGTGGAACCCGCACGCGACGTTGGCGCTCGAGACGACGTCGAGCATCGCGGCGTCGTCGCCCATGGCCCAGGCGCCGAAGCCCTCGCCCAGGTCGCTGTTCAGGTCGATCGTGGTCACGGGCGCTCCCTGTCTTCGCGGGTTGTTGAACAATCTACCGATCGTCCCGGTCCCTGTCATCCGTTGCCTCCGGGTGGACGGCGGTTTCCGAGGTGCGCCACGTACTGTCCGAGTCCTCAGTACCACCGGCGGCAGTGCTGCCGGATCGATCTCTGCACTGGAGCAGCTCATGACCGACAGTGACAACACGCACGACGCCCCGAAGAACGACTCCGAGGGCACCGAGAAGCCGGGCGGCCTCGGCGACGACAACACCATCCCGAACAATCCCGACGGCCTGGCCGCGGGCCACACGGGTGACGACTCGCACTTCAACCCGGAAGAGGACGGCGAGCACTAGCTGCTCCTTTCCGGCCTGCGGGTCGATGCAGAACGACACCGTCGTTGTCCTCCGACAACGGCGGTGTCGTTCTGCGTCGCCACGCATCCGTCCGCCCCCGACGAAACATGCGTCACAAAACCTTCCGGCACGAGGTTTCCGGTGCTACAGTCCCGATCACCTAGCAGCACTAGGGATTCAGCGGGCGCCGAAGCCCCCTGTGACTCAAGGAGGAGTCATGTCGACACCGACGTCGAAGGAAGAACCCACGCGGGGCATCGCCGGGACCGCGTCCCCAGCGGTCACCGCAGCCGCCGGAGCCACCGCCACGGACGCCGCGGCGTCCCGAGCGTTCTCGGTCGAGGGCATCACGCAGTCCGTCAGCACCGTCCGGGTGGGACGCGGCTACCTCTGGGGCCTCAGCTTCGCCCAGTTCGGCCTGTTCGTCGCCCTGCTCACGCCCGTCTTCGTGAGCATGTCGATCAAGGCGACGGAGCTGAACCCGACGAGCCCCGAGACCGTCGTCGGCTCGGTCCTGCCGTTCGGCGCGCTCGGCGCCCTGTTCGCGAACCCCCTGTTCGGCGCGCTCTCCGACCGCACCCGCACGCGGTGGGGCCGTCGCCGCCCCTGGATGGTCGGCGGTGTCGTCGTCTTCGTCGGTTCCCTCGCCTGGCTCGCGTTCTCGCCCGACGTGCTCCAGCTCACCCTGGCCTGGGTGCTGGCGCAGGTCTCCGCCAACGCCGTCCTGTCCACGCTCACGGCGAGCTTCGCCGACAACGTGCCGGAGTTCCAGCGCGGCAAGGCGTCGAGCGTCATCGCCCTGGCGCAGAACATCGCGATCCTGGCCGGGCTCTACCTGGCCGTGTACCTGGTCGGCAACCTGCCGGTCCTGTTCATCGCACCGGGCGTCCTGGCGATCATCGCGGTCCTCGTCTACTCGTTCGTCGCCCGTGACGACCTGCCGACGACGCCGGTCAAGCCCTTCAGCTGGATCAACCTGATCAGCTCGTTCTGGACGAACCCGATCAAGCACCGCGACTTCGGGCTCGCCTGGTGGGGCCGCTTCCTCATCACCTTCGGCACGTTCATGTTCACGACGTACCGACTCCTCTACATGCAGGACCGCATCGGACTCCCGCAGGCCGAAGCGGTCGGCGCCGTGGCGTTCGGTGTGCTCCTGTACACGATCGCCCTGCTCGTCAGTGCGGCCGTCTCCGGCTGGGTGTCCGACCGGATCCAGCGTCGCAAGGTCTTCGTCTGGGGTTCGACGGCCATGACCGCCGTCGGCCTGGTGATCCTGGCCCACGTCGACAGCGTCGGCGGGTTCTACTTCGCCGAGATCGTCCTCGGTTTCGCCTTCGGCATCTACGCCGCCATCGACACCGCCCTGATCGTCGACGTGCTGCCCGACCCGGAGCGCCCCGGCAAGGACCTCGGTGTCATCAACATCGCGAACGCCCTGCCGCAGTCGCTCGCCCCCGCCGTCGGTCTGTTCCTGCTCGGCATCGGAGGCGGCCAGAACTACACGCTCATGCTCTGGGGTGCCGGCGTCGCCGTCATCCTCGGTGCCCTCGTGATCCTGCCCATCAAGTCGGTCCGGTGACCGACGCGACCGCCTGGAGGCGCGACCTGCGTCCGCGACGCACGCCGCGCCTCCAGGCGGTCACCTCCACCGCAGGTGACCGCTTCAGCGGGCGCCGTGACGGGCAGGGGGCCTGGCTCAGAGCTGCGGTGTGCGCCTGCCGAACAGCGCGTCGAGGAACCGCGAGAACCGCGACTCCGGCTCGTGGGGCGTCTCGATCGAGCGGGTCGGGGAGCGGAACGCCAGGTCGTGCAGCATGTTCCGCTTCGACCCGTCCCAGTTCGCGAACAGGTAGGTCCCGCCGATGAAGGACATGCTCCGGACCGGCGTGCGCTTCCACGAGTCGGCAGCCACGTAGTACCCGGCGTGGCCGGCGCGGATGTGCTGGATCACGGTGTCCACGTCGATGACACCGGTCGGTGTCACGACGGCGGTGATGCCCGTGCGGTCGCGGGCGACGTACTCGATGAGGTGTTCGGTCACGATGGAACTCTTCGTCACGGTGGTGAGGCGCCACGGCAGGGAGCGTGGCGAAGGGGATTCGGAACCGCCGTTGCTTCCGTTTCCAGAGTACGTCCGCGATGGGCGTGCCGTTCCCGGATGTCCGCCGTTCGCAGGCGGATGAGCGTTCAGCGGATGGCGGTCCCGGTGGCCCACTCCGCGATGCGTTCGATCGTGTCGTCGAAGTCCCGCGTGCCGGGTCGGTTGAGGAACGCGTGACGGCTGTCCGGCAGGACGTGTCGTTCGACCTCGCTGCCCGCGGCCTCGAGCTCGTCCGCGAAGCGTTCGCCCGAGGCGCGCATCACGTCCCGCTCGGCGTCGATCACCAGGGTTCGGGGGAACCTGCCGAGGTCGTCGGACGCCGGGTAGACCGCCGTGGGGTGGCCACCCGCGTACGCCCGGTTGCTGAGGTCGAGCAGCAGCGGCGCGTGCGTGAGACGCCGGTGTCCTCGGACGAGTCGCTGCACCGTCCGGTCACGGGGGAGCCGGGCGTGGAAGAACCCGTAGGTCAGCACGAGGCCGGCCAGTGGCGGGGCGGTCGCGACCGCGGACGCCGCCAGGCACGCACCGGCGCTCGCCCCGCCGAGCAGCAGGCCGGACGGTGCCTTGTCGTGCAGGTGGTGGAGGACGGCGAGGATCTCGTCCCGCGCGTGGGGTGCCCGTCGTCGCCCACGTGGTCCACCCCGGCCGAGCCAGGGCAGCCCGGGCAGCGGTCCGAGGCGGTAGTCGACGGTCACGACCGGCAGGCCGCGCTCGGCGAGTGCGCGTGCGACGGCGTCGGACTCCGGCAGGTCGAGGTCGCCCCGGAAGAAGCCGCCGCCGTGCACCCAGACCAGGGTCGGGGTTCCCGTGCCGCCGCTCCGTTCCAGGGGCCGGTAGCGCCTGATGGGGACCGGCCCGTGTGGTCCGTCGATCCGTTCATCGGCGACCTCGATCGTGTCCTGGTGCTTGCCCCGCATGGGAGCAGTGTCGCAGGACGCGGGCGGGAGTCGGGCTCCCGGCACGTCGACAGGTCTCCTTCAGGAGCGTCGTGCGGGACACGGCCCGGTAACGATGCGGGCGACCGCTCGTCGGCGCAGGCAGCGTGGAGGGATGCGCCTGACGAGAACCGCCCTGATCCTGACCGCTGCGACCCTGGCCGCGCTGCTGGCAGGGTGTTCCGGCGCGGACGGAGCGGACGGTGGTGCGGCGACCCCGACCGTGACCGAGACCGTCACCGCCCCGCCGTCCGACGCCGCGAGCACGCAGACGCCGACGCCCACCCCGACTCCGACCCCGACATGTGGCCCGTCGAACGGCGCCGCGGCTGCTGCCGAGGGCATCGCGGCGCTGCCGCTGCCCGCCGGCCTCGAGGATGCGAAGTGGGACGCTGCGAACGCCGACTACTCCGGCTACGACGCCTGCGCGCCGCTGTCCTGGTCCGTGGCCACGCTCGACCGTGCGACCGCCGGGTCGCCGTACGCGATCCTGCTGTTCCACGAAGGCCGGTACCTCGGCACGGCCACTGCCCAGCAGTACGCGTTCGAGCCGACCGTCGAACGACAGAGCGACCGAGCCGTCACGGTGACCTACAGGTTCGCCGAGGCTGGCGAGCCGAACGCAGCGCCCTCGGGTCGCACCACCGCCACCTTCACCTGGGACGACGAGACCGGCCGGGTCGAGATGACGGGCGACACCCCACCCGCTCAGTGACGGTCGGCTGGCGCGGAAGGCACACCGAGTTCCCGCTGCAGCGTGCGGAGGACCCGCACGAGGGTGTCGAGCTTGTCCGGTCCGGCCTCGAACCCGCGTCCGAGGGCAGACCGCGGCTGCACGACCACGTCGTCGCCGTCGGTCGTGCTGATCCAGACGCCGAAGTCGGCACGCTGGCCGCGGGATTCCCTCGTCGCGACGGAGAACCGCCGGATACGCGCCCACGGCAGGTCGAACACCGGCGCGTCCCGTGACGGTGCCCACGCGTGCAGGCCGAACTCGTCGACGGTCCAGACCTCGGGGCGGGGCTTCGCGAAGTCGTCGGAGGTGCGCAGGCCGGACGTCAGCACGGGCAGGTGGAACCGGGGTGCCCGCCCCGCTCCGATGCGCGCGAGCGTCCGGCGGTCGCCTCGCCCGGCGGACAGCGTCGACACGGCCAGCAGCACCCCGAATCCCGTGACCACGATCGGCCACAGCACGAACGACCCCTGCGTCCGGGCACTGTCGATGCCGCGCAGGAAGTCCGGGAACGCGAACTCGGCGACGAGCGCGGCGAGCCCCACCGCCGTGGTGACGACCGCCGCGAGCAGCACCGGCCCCCGCTTCGGCATCTCCCCGTCGCGCAGCCGCTGCACCCACGGCTCATCCGCCCGGATCATCGCTCGGTCCGCGTCCGACCAGGACTCCCGGCGTCCAGCTGGGACCCGAGCTCCCGGCGCAGCGACCGGAGCACCTGCAACACGATGTGGATCTTCGTCGCGCTGGCACCGAAGGGCCGTCCGATCGCCGGCCGCGGCTGCACGGCGAAGCGCCCGACGGCCTCGGTGATGATCCAGATGCCGGTGTCCCTCCGCTGCCCACGGATCTCTGCCGAGGCGAGTTCGAGCGAGTGGATCGCACTCCATGCCAGGTCGAACACCGGTGTCTCCCGCTCCGGCGACCACGCGTGCAGCCCAGCGGCATCGACCGTCCACATCTCGGGCCTCGGCTCGGGGAAGTCGTCGAGGGTGTAGTCGCCCGTGCGCAGGACCGGCAGGTGGAAGCGCGGCGTCGTGCCGTGCCGGCGGATGCTCGCGAGGATCCGTCGGTCACTCCGGCCGCGCATCCGCGACAGGACTGCCGCGACGGGGCCGAGCACGAGCAGGACCACCGAGAACAGCGGCAGGGCGAACGGACGGCGTGCCTCCGAGTGCAGGAAGACGTCGAGGTGCGTGATCGAGAACACGACCCCGGTGCCGCCGGCCACGGTCACGATCGCCAACCCGAGCAAGAACGGCCACCGCTTCGGCATCTCCCCGTCGCGCAGCCGCTGCACCCACCGTTCCCCGGAGTACTCCACCGTGCCATCCTGCCCGTCGCGGTCACCGATCGTCCACGGGCGCGACATGCTGTTCACATGCAGTCCGTCCGTGCCGCCGTACCCGGTGTCGCCCTCGCCGTGGCGATCGGCATCGTCGCCACCCTCGTCGAGCGGGTCGTCCCGGTGGTCGGCGGTCCCGTCCCCGCCGTCCTGATCGGTGCCGTCGTGGGGTGGCTCGTCCGGCGTCGCACCGGTGGCACGCTCGCCGCGCTGGCTCCCGGTGTGCAGTTCTCGTCCAGCCGGGTCCTGCAGTTCGCGGTGGTCCTGCTCGGCGCGCAGCTGTCCATCGGCGAGGTCCTGCGCATCGGCGGTGAGACCCTGCCGGTGATGCTCGCGACGCTCGTCGTCTGCCTGGTGGCCGCGTGGGGGATCGGCCGACTGCTCCGGGTCTCGGGCGCACTCCGCACCCTGATCGGCGTCGGGACCGGCATCTGCGGCGCCTCGGCGATCGCCGCCGTGACACCCGTCATCGGCGCGGTCAGTGCGGACGTCGCCTACGCCATGTCGACGATCTTCCTCTGCAACATCGCGGCCGTCTTCGCCTTCCCGCTGCTCGGGCACGCCCTGGGCCTCAGCCAGCACGCCTTCGGCGTCTTCGCGGGCACCGCCGTGAACGACACGTCGTCCGTCGTCGCCACGGCGACCGTCTACGGCCGCCAGGCGACCGACACCGCGGTCGTCGTGAAGCTGGTGCGCACCCTGATGATCATCCCGATCGTCATCGGGCTGGCCGGACTGGAGGCCCGCCGCGCCTCCCGCGAGCAGCTCGCCCCCGCCTCGGGGCCGGGTCGCGGGTTCCGGGTGTTCCGGTTGGTGCCGTGGTTCCTGATCGGGTTCCTCGTGGTGGTGCTGCTCCGGACCGTCGGGGTCCTGCCCGCGTCCGTGGCACCGGGGTTCGCGACGGCCGCCTCGTTCCTCATCACGGTGGCGCTCGCCGCGATCGGCTGCTCGACGGACTTCGCCGCGCTCCGCCGTGCCGGGTTCCGGCCGATGTTGCTCGGCATCGCGCTCTGGGCCCTGGTGGCGGGGACGAGCCTGGGCATGCAGGCGGCCTTCGGTCTGCTGTAGGGGTTGCCGGGGCCAGCCGTATCGTTTATCGTTGCATCGAAATTCGATGGTATCGATGATCGACAGGGGATGCAGTCATGACCACACCCGTCTACGAACCGCCGCGCGGGCGGAACTCCTACCTGGCCTACGTCGTCTCGTGCGCGATCGGCATCGCGATCGTCGTGTGGCGGTACGTCGACCTGCTCGTCCACTCGATCACCTCGGGCACGGTGGCGGTGCCGATCCGGATCCGTGAGACCAGTGCCGTCCCGCAGCCTCCGGGCGGTGCGATCGTGACGTCCGACCAGCTCGTGCTCCGGGCGCCGATCGCCGACGTGCCGGGTGGTGCGATCGGGTACATCCGCGTCGGCGACGCCCTGGAGGTCCTGCTCGTCAGCGCCCTCATCGCCCTGGTCGCGGCGGTGGCCTGGAAGATCTCGCGCGGCGGACTCTTCGACCGTTCGACCACCCGGATCCTCGACTGGCTCGCCGGCGCGGTGCTGGCTGCCGGGTTCCTGCCGTCGTTCGTCCGCCGCATGGGGTGGAACTGGGTGGTGTCGGGCCTCGGCTGGGACGGGTACCTGCCCACCCCGGTGGTGGACCACCAGTTCCTGCCCGTGTACCTCGGCCTGCTCGTCGTCGTCTGCTTCCGGTTCGCGCTCACCGCCTCGCAGCGGATGGTGCGGGACCAGGCCGGGCTGGTCTGATGCCCCCGGAACAGGAGGACGGCCACGCGGTCGTCTGTCACCTCGACGACCTGCTCGCCGAGCGGGGGATGACCCTGACCGAACTCGCCGACCGCGTCGGTGTGACGGTCGTCAACCTCTCGGTGCTCAAGAACAACCGGGCTCGCGCGATCCGGTTCTCCACCCTCACCCGACTGTGCGAGGTGCTCGGCTGCCAGCCGGGCGACGTCTTCTCGGTGCGCACGGACTGACGACGGGAGGCCCGCCCGACGTGAGCTGATCTGCTCACCCTGGGCGGGCCTCCTGGCCGTACCTGACGGGCCGGCGGCGTCAGCCGCGCAGCGCCTCCGACAGCTTCACGCGACTGCCGGTGCGGAGCAGGGCGTTCTCGTAGACGCGGGCGCCGATGACCACGACCGCGACGACCGAAGCGGCGACGATGACGAGCGACAGGATCGGCTCCCACCACTCGGCGGTCCCCAGGAAGATCCGCATGGGCATGCCGATCGGGGCGCTGAACGGCACGTACGACATGATGCCGAGGATCGTCGGGTTGTCGTACGCGACGATGATCAGGAAGTACGGGATCATCACGAGCATCATCACCGGGGTGGTGACGCTGCCGACGTCCTCCTGGCGGGACACCAGCACGGCCGCCGCGGCGAACAGCGACGCGAGGAGCACGAACCCGATCGCGAAGAAGCCGATGAACCACAGGATGCTCGGGCCGAGCATCGCGAACATGTTGTCCTGCCCGGTCACCGCCAACGTGACGATGGCGGCGACGGCCACCGCGACGATCTGCGCGAAGGCCATGATGCTGTTGCCGAGCACCTTGCCGGCGAGCAGCGCCCGGGCCGGGATCGCGGACATCAGGATCTCGACCACCCGGGTCGACTTCTCCTCGACGACGCTCTGCGCGATCGACTGGCCGAACGTCACCGCCGACGCGAAGTACACGACGCCGAACGCGATGGCGATGAGGTAGACGAGGCCACCCGGCAGTGCGTCCGGGTCGAGCAACTCGATGCGCGGGGTGACGCTCAACGCCGAGACGACCTCGGACGGGGCTTCGTCGAGCCCGACGACCTTGTAGCCGAGCGGGTCGTCCGACGGCACGATCGCCGCGTCGACGTCGCCCTTGGTCACGAGCCGTTCGGCGTCGGCGACCGATGCCGACTCCGTGACGTCGAGCCCACCGGTGGTCGGCAGCGAGACGCCGTCGACGACCGCGACCGGGGTGGTGTCGTCGGCGGTGGTCTTGCCCACGATCCCGCCGACGACGATCGACGCGACGACCATGCCGATCAGGATGAGCGCCGAGACCAAGAAGGCCTTGCTACGGATGCGTGCCTGGATCTCACGTGCGGAGACGAGCCGCACGGCCTGCACGAAGGAGTTGTTCATCGGACGACCTCCCGGAAGACCTCGCTGAGCCGCGGCACCCGCGGCGAGAACGACCCGACGGTGCCGTGCTGGACGGCACGCTGCAGGACACGCTGGGCGGTGGCGGCGTCGGCCTCGAAGACCGCGTACCCGCCGTCGAACTCCCGTACGGCCACACCCGGCTCGTCGCGGAGCCAGGCGACGTCCCCGTCGACCAGCAGCTCCCACGCGGCGGGCCCGGCCTGCTTGCGGAGCTCCTCCTGCGGACCGGCGGCGCGGATCGTGCCACCGGCGATGACGACGACGTCGTCGCACAGCCGCTCGACCACGTCGAGCTGGTGGCTCGAGAACAGCACCGGGACGCCCCGGGCCGCGGTCTCGCGCAGGACGCCGAGCACGGTGTCGACGGCCATCGGGTCGAGGCCCGAGAACGGCTCGTCGAGCACGAGCACCTCGGGGTCGTGTGCCAGCGCCGCGGCGATCTGCACGCGCTGCTGGTTGCCGAGCGAGAGCTTCTCGACGGGGTCGCCGGCGTGTGCGGTGAGTTCGAGGCGTTCGAGCAGCTCGCCGGTGCGGGTCGTCGCCGCGCGCTTGTCGACGCCGTGCAACCGGGCCAGGTAGGTGATCTGCTCGGCCACCGGCATCTTCGGGTACAGGCCGCGTTCCTCGGGCATGTAGCCGAAGCGGCGGCGGTCGGCGGGGCGGACAGCGGTGCCGTCGATCGAGACCGTGCCGGCGTCGGCCTGGAGCACGCCGAGCATGATGCGCATGGTGGTGGTCTTGCCGGCACCGTTGCCGCCGACGAAGCCGGTGAGGCGGCCGCTGCCGACCGTGAACCCCACGTCGTCGAGCACCCGGCGGTCGCCGAAGTGCTTGGTCACCCCTTCGATGGTGAGCATGTCGTTCCCCTTCGTCGCGACGCTGGTCGTCGCTGCGTCCGACGCTATTGGCCGGGAGGCACGCCCCGCCTCCGCCGCCAGGCGGGACTTGGTCAGGTGGTCGGCTCCACCGCGTGGGGGAGGAACGCGCGTCGGCCCGGCTCGGTCAGCCGGCGACGCCGTGCTCGAACGCCCAGACGACGGCCTGGATCCGGTCGCGCAGTGCGAGCTTCTGCAGCACGTTCGACACGTGGGTCTTCACGGTGGCGTCGCCGACGTAGAGCTCGGCGGCGATCTCCGCGTTGCTCAGGCCTCGGGCGAGGAGTCGCAGCACCTCGGTCTCCCGCTCGGTGAGCCCGGCGGCGGCGAGCGCGTCCTCGCCCGTCGTGGCAGGTGCTGCGGTCGTGGTGGTCGCCGAGGGCTGGGCCGCAGCGGACGCCGTCGCCCGGCTGATCACCCGGCGTGTGACGTCCGGCGCGAGCAGGGCGTCCCCGGCTGCGACGGTCCGGACCGCGTCGATCAGCCGCTCGGGGGAGGCGTTCTTCAGCAGGAACCCGCTCGCTCCCGCCTCGAGCGCCTGGAACAGTGCGTCGTCGCTGTCGAACGTCGTGAGGATGAGCACCGCCGGCGGGTCCGGCAGTGCCGCGATCCGTCGCGCGGCCTCGAGCCCGTCGACGCCCGGCATCTGCACGTCGAGGCAGACCACGTCGGGACGGAGCTCCTGCACGGCCTCGATCGCCCCGGCGCCGTCCGCGGCCTCGCCGACCACGCGGAACCCGGGCTCGGACTCCAGGATCACGCGGAACCCGGCGCGGACGAGCTCCTGGTCGTCCGCGAGCACGATCGTCAGGTCGGGCGTTCCGTTCACGTCGTCGGCAGCCATGCCCGCACCAGGTAGCCTCCTCGGGCTCGTGGCCCGATCTCGATCCGTCCGTCCACGGCGGCGACGCGTTCCCGCATCCCGACGTGTCCGAGTCCGCTGCCGGAGGTGCTCCGGGCGGCACGGGCACCGAGCCCGTCGTCCGTGACCTCCACCTCGACGCCGTCGTCCAGGTACCGCAGTCGGACGTCGGCGCGGGCGGTCGGGCCGGCGTGCTTGAGGATGTTCGTCACCGCTTCCTGCACGATCCGGTACGCCACCGCGGCCACGGTCGGCGGCACCGGGCGCTCGTCGCCCACGACGACGTACTCGGCGGGGTGGCCCGCCACCCGGGCGGACTGGGCCAGCTCGGCGATCCGCGTGATGCCCTCGGTGCTCGGGCCGTCGCCACCGGCCGCCCCCAGGCCGTCCGCGTCGTCGTCGGAGCGCAGGGTGCCGAGCATCCGCCGGAGTTCCTCCACCGCGGTGCGGGCGCTCTCCTCGACCACCCCGAGCGAGGCGGTGGCCTGCGCGGGGTCGCGGTCGATCACGCGCCGTGCAGCACCCGCCTGCACGCCCATCAGCGAGACGTGGTGGGCGACGACGTCGTGCAGCTCGCGGGCGATCCGTACCCGCTCGATCGTGACGGCCTGTGCCGCGGACCGCTCCCGCTCGGCGGCGAGTTCGGCGGTGCGTTCGGCGAGCTCGTGTCGTGCGACCGCGGAGGCCCAGGCGCGGTTGCCGGCGTACCAGGCGGCGCCGAAGTAGATCACGTTGATGACGATGTTGAGCAGCGAGATCGCGACGTAGGGCGCCACAGGGGAGTCAGTGTCGTTCGGCAGAGCGTTCGGTGACGCCCACCCGAACGAGATCGCGACGAACAACCACGCGAACATGCCGCCGATGACGACCCAGCGCACCGCTTCGGCCCGCACCCGGTCGGAACACCACGCACCCACCGTGTACAGCGCGATGAAGAGCGTGAAGTTGACGAGGAAGACCTCGGGCACCTGGAGCAGCTGCGTCGCGGCGAAGGCCACGGCCGACACCAGGGCCACCGATATCGGGAACCGTCGGCGGAACGCGATCGGCGCCGCGTTCGCGACGATCATCAGCGCCGAGACCCACCACTCGGCCTGGTCGTCACCGTACGTACCGGCCGACCCGTACAGGAACGTCGTGACGGCGAGCCCGCCGGCCAGCACCACGGCGAGCACCGTGTCCTGCCGGTACTCGTGCCGCCCCACCGGCAGTCGCGACCACTCCGCCGTCGTCCCCATGCAGGAAACGCTACTGGGTGCGCTCGACCAGGAGTAGCCTCCCGCCAACGAGCAGGGGAGACGCCATGCAGTTCCTCGTCAACGTCATCGACGACGGCCAGGCCGCCGCCGTCGGCAACACGTACTCCGCGACCGACGCCGAAGCCGCCGCGGTCGACGCCTTCAACCAACGGATGGCCGACGCGATCGTGTTCGCCGCCGGGGTCTCCGCACCGGCAGACGCCACCGTGGTCGACGCCCGCGGGGGCGCGGTCGACACGACGAACCGGCCCGACCCCGACGAGTACGTCGCCGGGTTCTGGGTCATGGACCTCCCGGACGCCGAGACGGCTGCCCGGGTGGCGCACCAGGCGTCGCAGGCGTGCAACCGGAAGATCGAGCTCCGCCCGCTGCTCTGACGGCACGGACTCCACCCGGCCGACGGAGCACCGCGGGGACGGCGCTCGCCGCGGTCACGACCGCCCCGACCGCGAACGTCGCGACGAACCCGGTCGCACCGACGAGCGCTCCGGCAGCCGCGGCGCCGACGGCCTGCCCGAGCACGAGTGCGACGAACAGCATCGACGTGCCCGCCGACGAGCGCTCGGCATCGATCTCGGTCGTCCACGCGATCAGCGCCCCGGTCGCCGCCGTGTAGCCCCAGCCGAACACGGCACACGCCAGCAGTGCCGCGACCGTCGACTGCGGCGCTGCCCCCAGCACCACGACGGCGACGGCGACCGACCCCGCCGTGACCGCCCAGAGTGTCCGGGCGCGCAGTCCGTTCGTCCAACGCGCGGTGACCACGACGGCCGCTCCGCCGATCCCGAGCGCGATCCAGGCCGACACCGAGACGGCGACCGATGCGCCGGCCTCCACCAGCGCCGAACGTCCGTAGGTCCAGACGACGGCGGACCCCGCCCCGAACAGCAGCGCCAGCACGAGCACCCCTCGGTGTGCCGCGAACCACCGAGCGCCGGGCAGCGGTGACCGGGACGTAGCAGTCCCGCCGCGGGACACCACGAGCAGCAGGGCTCCGACGGCCAGGGTGAACACCCCGGACACCGCCCAGGCCGTCCGCCAGTCGGGCAGCAGCACGAGTGCGAGCACGCCGGCGCCCACGAGCCCGGGGCCGGTGCCGGCGTTCACGATCGCCTGCGCGCGGCCCTGCAGCGCCTGGGGCACCTGCGCTGCGACGATCCGGACGAGGGCGGGCGACGCGAGTCCGGCGCCCGCCGACGCGACCACGGCGCTGATGCCGAACGCCGGCGCCCCGCCGGCCGTCGCCATGGCGATCGCACCGGCCCCCGCCACCAGGGTCGCGACCGTGACGAGCACGCGGGGCATCCGTGCGGCGAGCAGGAACCCGGCCACCGCGCCGACGCAGTACAGCGCCGAGGCACCCGATGAGACCCACCCGGCGGCGTCTGCCCGGAGCCCCAGGTCGCGCTGCACGTCGGGCAGGAACAGCCCGTACGCCAGGCGCACCAGGCCGTAGGTGGCGGCGATCAGGCCGAGTCCGCTCACCAGGAGCAGTCGATGTCGTAACGAAAACGATCGTTTCACTTTTCAGAGCCTAGGGTGCTCTCATGGTGATGCGCCCAGGGACCGAGCAACGGCTGCTCGACGCCGCCGAGGAGCTCTTCTTCTCACAGGGCATCGCCGCCACCCCGATCGACGCCGTCCTCGAACGGGCCGGGGTCTCGACGGCCACCCTGTACCGCGGTTACGCGAGCAAGGAGTCCCTGGTCGCCGCGGCCCTCACCCGTCGCCACGAGGACTGGATCGCCACCTGGGACCGTGCGGTCGCCGCCGAACGGGACGACCTGGGCCGACTCCTGGCGGTGTTCGACGCCCTCGACGACTACCGCTCGACGCCCACGGGCTCCCGCTGGTGCGCCTTCCTCGGCACCGCCGCCGAGTACGCCGACGCCCCCGCCGAGGTCCGGCAGGTCCTGGACCTCGAGACCACCACCCTGCGCCGGCGGCTCGTGGCACGGGCGGTGCCGGTGGTCGGTCCCGGTGCCGAGGTCCTCGCCGACCAGCTGCTCCTCATCGTCTCCGGTTACCTTGCGATGCGGTTGCGCGACCCCGCGCTCGACACGACGACGGCACGGTCCGTCGCCGCGTCCCTCATCCGGGAACACACCCCAGACGGAACGGCGCCCCCCACATGACCCGATCGCGTGCTGCCACGATCACCCGCCGCTCCCTGCTGATCGGTGGCACGGGCGTCGTCGCCGCGGGAGCCGTGGCCGAGGGGATCAACCTCGGCCTGCTGCCCGGGCGCTCGACCCTGTACCGGGTCCTCGGTCTGGACGGCACCGACGGCACGGTCCCCGACGTCGAGGCGGTCCCCACCGCCTCCGGCACCTTCGTCTCGACCGCTCGGAACGGCCGCACCGTCGGGTGGACGATCGCGGCCCCGGCATCCGACACCCCCTTGCCGGTGGCGGTCGCCCTGCACGGCTACGGCGACGACCACACCTCGTTCTTCGGGCGGAGCCTGGGCTACGACCGGTTCCTCGCGGCGCACGTCGCCGACGGAGGAGCCCCGTTCGCGATCGCCTCGATCGACGGCGGCAACCGCTACTGGCACCCACGAGCCGACGGGGACGACCCCGCCGCGATGGTCGTCGACGAGTTCCTGCCCCTGATCGCCCGCCGCGGCTTCGACACGGACCGCCTCGCCCTGACCGGCTACTCGATGGGTGGCTTCGGGGCCCTCCGGCTCGGTGGAGTCCTCGGCGCCTCGCGCGTCCGGGCCGTCTCGGCCATCAGCCCCGCGCTCTGGAAGTCGGCCGCCGACACCGCTCGCGGCGCCTTCGACGACGCTGCGGACTTCCGCGCGAACACCGTGCTCGGGCGGCAGCGCGCCCTGGACGGTGTCGCCGTCCGCGTCGACTGCGGCAACGGTGACGGGTTCGCGCCGGCGGTGCACGCCTACGTCGACGGCTTCGACACGCCTCCGGCCGGCGGCTTCGCACCCGGCGCCCACACGCACGGCTACTGGCGCCGCCTGGCGCCGCAGCAGCTCGCCTTCCTCGGCCGCCACCTCGGTCACTGACCGGGCCCGCGCCCTGGCCGCGCGTCGAGGCGGACGGGAGGCCCGTGGCGGCCCCGCACCGCGCCTCCAGGCCGTCGGCCGGTCACCGCAACGGCCCGTGCCGCGTGACCAGGCGCGCTCAGGCGCGACCGCGGTTGCGGCGCCGGATCTCCTTCGGAGCCCGCCCGGCCATGAAGGACCGTGCAGGATCGACGAGGAAGCCCTGCCGGAGCGCTTCGCGACCGACGAGCATCCGGAACCCCATCTGGTCCCGGTTGCTCAAGGTGACCTCGGACTCGACGACCTGCCCGGCCAACGCGATCCGCGTGCGGACGACGATGCGCTCCTGGGTGTGCCCGGTCGAGCTGCGGACGATGCGGCGGTCGTGCACGTCGCACTCGATGGTGGAGGCGTCGGCATCGGTGTCCTGCCAGGGGTGCAGCGAGAACCGGACCCGCTCGCCGGGCAGTTCCTCGAGGTCGAAGGCGTGCAACGCGGAGCTCCGTGCGCCGGTGTCGAGCTTCACCTTGATCCACGGCACGCCGAGGTCCGGCAGTCCCGCCCACTCCCGCCACCCGGCGACGACGAGCCCGCTGTCGGAGGACTTCGGAGCTCGGGCCATGTGCCCATCCTGTCGCATGCTCCGTGGCCACGTCCGCATGCTTTGATGGAGCGTCGCCGTCGATCCGACCCAGCGGAGAACCCCTCGATGAAACTCGCCATCCTGTCGCGCGCGCCCCAGGCGTACTCGACCCAGCGCCTCCGCGCAGCGGCACTCGACCGCGGTCACGAGGTCAAGGTGCTCAACACCCTGCGCTTCGCGATCGACCTGTCCGGCGATGATCCGGACCTGCTCTACCGCGGCAAGCTGCTGAGCGACTACGACGCCGTGCTGCCGCGCATCGGCAACTCGATCACCTACTACGGCACCGCCGTCGTGCGCCAGTTCGAGCAGATGGACGTCTACACGCCGAACACGGCGAACGGCATCACGAACTCGCGCGACAAGCTCCGGGCGAACCAGATCCTGTCGCGGCACGACATCGGCATGCCGGCGACGACCTTCGTGGCCGGCCGCAACGACGTGCGCGGGGCGATCGAACGGGTCGGTGGCGCGCCCGTCGTCATCAAGCTCCTCGAGGGCACGCAGGGCATCGGTGTGATCCTGGCACCCGAGGCGAAGGTGGCCGAGTCGATCGTCGAGACCCTGCACTCAACCAAGCAGAACGTCCTGATCCAGCGGTTCATCGCGGAGAGCCGCGGTCGTGACATCCGGGCCCTGGTCGTCGGTGACCGGGTCGTGGCGGCGATGCGCCGGACCGCGTCGGGTGACGAGTTCCGCTCGAACGTGCACCGCGGCGGCACCGTCGAGAAGGTCACGCTCTCGCCCGAGTACGAGGCGGTGGCCGTGCGCTCGGCGCAGATCATGGGCCTCAAGGTCGCCGGCGTCGACATGCTCGAGGGCAACGACGGGCCGCTCGTGATGGAGGTCAACTCCTCGCCAGGACTCGAGGGCGTCGAGCGCGCCACCGGCCTCGACATCGCCGGTGCGATCGTCGATTTCATCGCGAACCAGGTCGCGTTCCCCGAGATCGACGTCCGCCAGCGGCTGTCCGTCTCGACCGGCTACGGCGTCGCCGAGCTCCTCGTGCACACCAACGCCGACCTGGTCGGCAAGACGATCAAGGAGTCCGGGCTCTGGGACCGTGACATCACGGTCCTCACGCTGCACCGCGGCTCGAACGTCATCCCGAACCCACGCAGTGGCGTCGCCCTCGAGCCGGGGGACCGCCTGCTCTGCTTCGGCAAGCTCGAGGAGATGCGGTCGATGATCCCGGAGCGCCGCAAGCGGCGCGCGAAGGTGCGGAAGCTGCCGAAGGAGCCGTTGCAGACCGAGGGCTGAGCGCTCGGGCGCTGCAGCGCCGTGACAGCCGGGAGGCCCGGATCGCGTCCCCTCGTCGGGTACGTGAACCGGGCCTCCAGTCCGCAGTCCGGGGCTCAGTCGCCGCGCACGTCGCCTTGGCGTCGGCGCGCGAGCAGGCGCAGGACGGCGCCGAGCCCGAGCGCGGTCAGCGCGGCGGCGAGCCAGCCGCCGAGCTCGACGCCGGTGAAGGCGAGCTCACGGTTGGTGGTGGCGGTGCCGGTGGTGTGGGTCCCGTCGGTCTCCGGAGCGGGTGCGGTGCGATCGTCGGTCGTGCCGAGCTGCGTGCCGGTGCCCGGGGTCACGATCACCGGGAACGCGATTCCCGTTCCGGCCCCGTGGTCGTTCTCCGCATCGTCATCGCCTTCGCTCTCGGGGACGAGCGTGACGAGCATGCTCGAGCCCGGTGAGACGTGACCGAAGCGGTCCACGGCGACGACCGACAGCAGGTGTGCTCCCGGCTCCAGGGGAACCGTCGTCCGGAAGGCGAACCGCCCGTCGGAGTCCGCTGTCCCGCGTCCGATCTCGCGGCCGTCGGCGTCGCGGATGACGACCGTCGAGCCGGGCTCGGCGGAGCCCCGGACGATGCCGGTGCCGTCGACGATGTCGTCGAACGCCTCGAGGACGGGTGCCGCCGGGGCCTCGGTGTCGACGTCGACCGTGGTCTTCGTCTGCTCGGAGGTGTTGCCGGCCCTGTCCTGCGCGATGAGTTCGAGGTCGTGCGCCCCGTCCGTGAGCGGCTCGTCGAGGACGATCTCGAAGTCGCCGTTCTCGTCCGCGGTGTCGCGGCCGAGTTCGTTGCCGTCCTCGTCGCGGATGATCACGGTCGAGCCCGGCTCCGCCGTCCCGCTGATCGGGCCCTTGCCGTCAGCGAGGTCGGACGGGCTGGTGACGACTGGTGCCGTGGGCGCTTCGGTGTCGACGTCGACCGTGGTTTCGGTCGGGTTGGACTCGTTGCCGGCGTCGTCCTGGGCGACGAGTTCCAGCTTGTGCTCGCCGTCATCCAGCGGCTCGTCGAGTTCGATCGAGAAGTCGCCGTCGTCGTTGGCTTCGCCGCGGCCGAGTTCGTTGCCGTCCTCGTCGCGGATGATGACCGTGGAGCCGGGCTCGGCGGTGCCGGTGATGGGGCCCTTACCGTCAGCGAGGTCAGAGGGGCTGGTCACGACCGGTGCGGCCGGTGCCTTCGTGTCGACGTCGACGGTGGTCTTCGTCTCTTCGGAGGTGTTGCCGGCCTTGTCTTCGGCGATGAGTTCGAGCTTGTGGTCGCCGTCGTCAAGCGGTTCGTCGAGCTCGATGGCGAAGTCGCCGTCGTCGTTGGCCTCACCGCGGCCGATCTGGTTGCCGTCCTCGTCGCGGATGATCACGGTGGAGCCGGGTTCGGCGGTGCCGCTGATCGGGCCCTTGCCATTGTCGAGGTCGCTGGGGCTGGTCACGACCGGGGCCGTGGGCGCTTCGGTGTCGACGTCGACGGTGGTCTTCGTCTCTTCGGAGTTGTTGCCGGCGTCGTCCTGGGCGATCAGTTCGAGCTTGTGCTCGCCGTCGTCGAGGGGCTCATCGAGTTCGATGGAGAAGTCGCCGTCGTCGTTGGCTTCGCCGCGGCCGAGTTCGCTGCCGTCCTCGTCGCGGATGATCACGATCGAGCCGGGCTCGGCGGTCCCGCTGATGGGTCCCTTGCCATCGGTGAGGTCGGACGGGCTGGTGACGACTGGTGCCGTGGGTGCTTCGGTGTCGACGTCGACCGTGGTCTTCGTCTCTTCGGAGGTATTACCGGCCTTGTCCTGCGCGACCAGTTCGAGCTTGTGGTCGCCATCGGTGAGCGGCTCGTCGAGGACGATGGAGAAGTCGCCGTCGTCGTCGTTGGCTTCGCCGCGGCCGATTTCGTTGCCGTCCTCGTCGCGGATGATCACCGTGGCACCAGGCTCGGCGGTCCCGGTGATGGGTCCCTTGCCATCGGTGAGGTCGGACGGGCTGGTGACGACCGGTGCCGTGGGTGCTTCGGTGTCGACGTCGACCGTGGTCTTCGTCTCTTCGGAGGTATTACCGGCCTTGTCCTGCGCGACCAGTTCGAGCTTGTGGTCGCCATCGGTGAGCGGTTCGTCGAGGACGATGGAGAAGTCGCCGTCGTCGTTGGCTTCGCCGCGGCCGAGTTCGTTGCCGTCTTCGTCACGGATGATGACCGTGGAGCCCGGCTCGGCGGTTCCACTGATGGGGCCGGTCCCGTCAGCAAGGTCGCTGGGGCTGGTGACGACCGGGGTCGTGGGGGCTTCGGTGTCGACGTCGACCGTGGT
>NZ_MJGL01000006.1:0-5320 GCF_001864855.1 Curtobacterium sp. MCBA15_005 | reverse complement strand
ATCACGCATTTGGTCTCAAAGCTGTCCCAGCTACCATCTCCCGTGAAGAAGACAGAGCGGTGTATTCAGTTTCGATTCCCGATCGTCTGTCGGGAACCACAAAGTGGACGCGAGCCCGTGCAACAAGTGCACGGAAATCAGTGTGTTATCAAGTCTTCGGCTTATTAGTACCGGTCAGCTCCACGGGTCGTTAGTCCCCGCTTCCACATCCGGCCTATCAACCCAGTAGTCTGCTGGGAGCCTCTCACACTCAAGGTGCATGGAAATCTCATCTCGAAGACGGCTTCCCGCTTAGATGCTTTCAGCGGTTATCCGGTCCGAACGTAGCTAATCAGCGGTGCCCTTGGCAGAACAACTGACACACCAGAGGTTCGTCCATCCCGGTCCTCTCGTACTAGGGATAGATCTTCTCAAATTTCCAACGCGCGCAGCGGATAGGGACCGAACTGTCTCACGACGTTCTAAACCCAGCTCGCGTACCGCTTTAATGGGCGAACAGCCCAACCCTTGGGACCTACTCCAGCCCCAGGATGCGACGAGCCGACATCGAGGTGCCAAACCATGCCGTCGATATGGACTCTTGGGCAAGATCAGCCTGTTATCCCCGAGGTACCTTTTATCCGTTGAGCGACAGCGCTTCCACAAGCCACTGCCGGATCACTAGTCCCGACTTTCGTCCCTGCTCGACCTGTCAGTCTCACAGTCAAGCTCCCTTGTGCACTTACACTCGCCACCTGATTGCCAACCAGGTTGAGGGAACCTTTGGGCGCCTCCGTTACTCTTTGGGAGGCAACCGCCCCAGTTAAACTACCCATCAGGCACTGTCCATGAACCCGATCAGGGTCCTACGTTAGACATCCAAAGTGACCAGAGTGGTATTTCAACAATGACTCCACGAACACTAGCGTGCCCGCTTCACAGTCTCCCACCTATCCTACACAAGCCACTCCGAACACCAATACCAAACTGTAGTAAAGGTCACGGGGTCTTTCCGTCCTGCTGCGCGTAACGAGCATCTTTACTCGTAGTGCAATTTCGCCGAGTTCGCGGTTGAGACAGCTGGGAAGTCGTTACGCCATTCGTGCAGGTCGGAACTTACCCGACAAGGAATTTCGCTACCTTAGGATGGTTATAGTTACCACCGCCGTTTACTGGGGCTTAAATTCAGAGCTTCGCCCAAAGGCTAACCCTTCCTCTTAACCTTCCAGCACCGGGCAGGCGTCAGTCCGTATACATCGTCTTGCGACTTCGCACGGACCTGTGTTTTTAGTAAACAGTCGCTTCCCACTGGTCTCTGCGGCCTTCAACGCTCACGGAGTAAATCCGGTCACGTGTCCGGCCCCCCTTCTCCCGAAGTTACGGGGGCATTTTGCCGAGTTCCTTAACCACGATTCTCTCGATCTCCTTGGTATTCTCTACCTGACCACCTGAGTCGGTTTCGGGTACGGGCGGCTGCAACCTCGCGTCGATGCTTTTCTCGGCAGCATAGGATCACTGATTTCCCCTTACGGGTACGCGTCGGATCTCAGGCACACAGACGACGGATTTGCCTATCGTCAGCCCTACATCCTTACACCAGGTTCACCTTACGGATACCATCGCCTGGCTCAGCTACCTTCCTGCGTCACACCTGTTCATACGCTAACCGCACCAGCATGGGGTCGAGCGTTAGACCGGCCACCATCACCCCGAAGGGATCCGGTTGTACCGGGTTAGGACTCTTAGCACCACTGGATTAGCTTGGGCGGTTGTTCGCCGGTACGGGAATATCAACCCGTTGTCCATCGACTACGCCTGTCGGCCTCGCCTTAGGTCCCGACTTACCCAGGGCGGATTAACCTGGCCCTGGAACCCTTGGTCTTTCGGAGGACGGGTTTCTCACCCGTCTTTCGCTACTCATGCCTGCATTCTCACTCGTGTAGCGTCCACGGCTGGATCACTCCGCCGCTTCACTCGCCACACGACGCTCTCCTACCACTCCGCACGACTGAACCACGAAGGCTTGTCTATAGTGCGAAATCTACAACTTCGGTGGTGTGCTTGAGCCCCGTTACATTGTCGGCGCGGAATCACTTGACCAGTGAGCTATTACGCACTCTTTCAAGGGTGGCTGCTTCTAAGCCAACCTCCTGGTTGTCTGTGCAACTCCACATCCTTTCCCACTTAGCACACGCTTAGGGACCTTAGTTGGTAGTCTGGGTTGTTTCCCTCTCGACGATGAAGCTTATCCCCCACCGTCTCACTGCTGCGCTCTCACTCACCGGCATTCGGAGTTTGGCTGACGTCAGTAACCTGTTGAGGCCCATCGGCCATCCAGTAGCTCTACCTCCGGCGAGAAACACGCAACGCTGCACCTAAATGCATTTCGGAGAGAACCAGCTATCACGAAGTTTGATTGGCCTTTCACCCCTATCCACAGCTCATCCCCTCCATTTTCAACTGAAGTGGGTTCGGTCCTCCACGACGTCTTACCGTCGCTTCAACCTGGCCATGGATAGATCACTTCGCTTCGGGTCTAGAACATGCGACTCAAACGCCCTATTCAGACTCGCTTTCGCTACGGCTGCCCCTCACGGGTTAACCTCGCCACATATCACTAACTCGCAGGCTCATTCTTCAAAAGGCACGCCGTCACCCCTACTAAGGAGGCTCCGACGGTTTGTAAGCAAACGGTTTCAGGTACTATTTCACTCCCCTCCCGGGGTACTTTTCACCTTTCCCTCACGGTACTTGTCCGCTATCGGTCATCTGGGAGTATTTAGGCTTATCAGGTGGTCCTGACAGATTCACACGGGATTTCTCGGGCCCCGTGCTACTTGGGATACACATCCGGCCATAACACCATTTCGTCTACGGGGCTGGCACCCACTACGGCCCGGCTTTCAAACCGGTTCGACTATGATGCGCTGTAACCGTCCCAGTCCGGCAGAACTGAGTGACGTGTCCCACAACCCCGACCATGCAACGCCCGCCGGCTATCACACATGATCGGTTTAGCCTCATCCGCTTTCGCTCGCCACTACTCACGGAATCACATGTTGTTTTCTCTTCCTGTGGGTACTGAGATGTTTCACTTCCCCACGTTCCCTCTACCCGCCCTATATATTCAGGCGGGAGTCACCAGGTCGCAAAACGCCTGGCGGGGTTTCCCCATTCGGAAATCCTCGGATCGAGGCTCGATTATCAGCTCCCCGAGGCTTATCGCAGATTTCTACGTCCTTCATCGGCTCCAGATGCCAAGGCATCCACCGTTTGCTCTTAGAAACTTGACCACAAAGATTAAAATTGCGATCCAACGTCACACCACACCAACCCGAAGGCTGATCATGGATGACGCGAATCAAAGATGCTCGCGTCCACTGTGTAGTTCTCAACATACGATCGGCACCAGCACTCCCCCACCACAACGGTAGGTTCACCCTGGCCCGACGAAGGACCCGTAGGCCCAACCCCCACCACCACTCACGTGACGACAGGAAGCCTGGTCCCTCAGGACCCAACAACGTGCACCAGCCAGCAGCTCCACCCCGACCCGTCCCAACCCTGCAAGCAGAGCGTACTGAGGTCGGAAGCATCACTCCCAACTGCACTGTCAATGTTCCACCCATGAGCTACCCGTCGGACACGTTCGGTCCGAATCAGGCGCCTGGACCATGCGTGCCCCGATAAGGGACAACACGAGGCCAGATGCTCCTTAGAAAGGAGGTGATCCAGCCGCACCTTCCGGTACGGCTACCTTGTTACGACTTAGTCCTAATCACCGATCCCACCTTCGACGGCTCCTTCCACAAGGGTTAGGCCACCGGCTTCGGGTGTTACCGACTTTCATGACTTGACGGGCGGTGTGTACAAGGCCCGGGAACGTATTCACCGCAGCGTTGCTGATCTGCGATTACTAGCGACTCCGACTTCATGAGGTCGAGTTGCAGACCTCAATCCGAACTGAGACCGGCTTTTTGGGATTCGCTCCACCTTACGGTATCGCAGCCCTTTGTACCGGCCATTGTAGCATGCGTGAAGCCCAAGACATAAGGGGCATGATGATTTGACGTCATCCCCACCTTCCTCCGAGTTGACCCCGGCAGTCTCCTATGAGTCCCCGGCATAACCCGCTGGCAACATAGAACGAGGGTTGCGCTCGTTGCGGGACTTAACCCAACATCTCACGACACGAGCTGACGACAACCATGCACCACCTGTACACCGACCACAAGGGGGCGACCATCTCTGGCCGTTTCCGGTGTATGTCAAGCCTTGGTAAGGTTCTTCGCGTTGCATCGAATTAATCCGCATGCTCCGCCGCTTGTGCGGGCCCCCGTCAATTCCTTTGAGTTTTAGCCTTGCGGCCGTACTCCCCAGGCGGGGCGCTTAATGCGTTAGCTACGACACAGAAACCGTGGAAAGGTCCCTACATCTAGCGCCCAACGTTTACGGCATGGACTACCAGGGTATCTAATCCTGTTCGCTCCCCATGCTTTCGCTCCTCAGCGTCAGTTACGGCCCAGAGATCTGCCTTCGCCATCGGTGTTCCTCCTGATATCTGCGCATTCCACCGCTACACCAGGAATTCCAATCTCCCCTACCGCACTCTAGTCTGCCCGTACCCACTGCAAGCCCGAGGTTGAGCCTCGGGATTTCACAGCAGACGCGACAAACCGCCTACGAGCTCTTTACGCCCAATAATTCCGGACAACGCTTGCACCCTACGTATTACCGCGGCTGCTGGCACGTAGTTAGCCGGTGCTTTTTCTGCAGGTACCGTCACTTTCGCTTCTTCCCTACTAAAAGAGGTTTACAACCCGAAGGCCGTCATCCCTCACGCGGCGTTGCTGCATCAGGCTTTCGCCCATTGTGCAATATTCCCCACTGCTGCCTCCCGTAGGAGTCTGGGCCGTGTCTCAGTCCCAGTGTGGCCGGTCACCCTCTCAGGCCGGCTACCCGTCGTCGCCTTGGTGAGCCATTACCTCACCAACAAGCTGATAGGCCGCGAGTCCATCCCCAACCAAAAAATCTTTCCACCACCAGACCATGCGGCCAGTGATCATATCCAGTATTAGACGTCGTTTCCAACGCTTATCCCAGAGTCAGGGGCAGGTTACTCACGTGTTACTCACCCGTTCGCCACTAATCCACCCAGCAAGCTGGGCATCATCGTTCGACTTGCATGTGTTAAGCACGCCGCCAGCGTTCGTCCTGAGCCAGGATCAAACTCTCCGTAAAAAAATACAGACCCAACACCCGAAGGCATCAGACCGAGTTGATTCTGACTGTTGACTGTCTACTGACAATCTTCAATCCAAAAGGAATTGCTTCATGACCC
>NZ_MJGL01000005.1:106132-158002 GCF_001864855.1 Curtobacterium sp. MCBA15_005 | reverse complement strand
GGCCCCGCACCGATCGGTGCGGGGCCTTCGTCGTTGCGCGGTGGTCAGTCCTCGGTGTCGTCGGACTCCGGGGCCGGCTTGCGGCGCAGGAGCAGCAGCACCGCGACGACCACGCCGACCAGCACGACGCCACCGGCGCCGATCCAGATCGCGTCGGACGCCGCCGAGTCGCTCGACCCCGAGGCGGTGCCGGTGGTGGTGTCCGAGCCGGCGTCGTCGTCACCAGCGGTGGCGCAGGTCGGGGGCTTCGCCGCACCCGAGGCCGGGGTGAAGCCCGACGGCGCCTTCCAGGTGAAGGGGTACTCGTCGGAGACGGTGTGCCCGTCGGCGGAGACGATCTGCCACTCGACGGTGTACTTGCCCGAGTCGCCGAGTGCGGCGGTCGTGGTCATCGACGGCCCCTCGACGTCGACGCAGCCGTCCTCGTAGTACCTGCCGTCGGGGCCGACGATGCGGAACGCGAAGCCCGACCCCGAGTCGCCGATGTCGAGCAGCCTGTCGTTCGTCGTGATGTCGAACGTCTTCGGCAGCTCGGTCAGGGTGCCGCCGACCTCCGGGTCGGACGAGATCAGGTAGTTGTGCGCGCTGGCCGGACCGGCGAGCCCGAGGACCGCGCCACCGGCGATCGCGACGGCCGCAGCGGTCCCGGCCACGAGCCTCCAGGCAGAGGACCGAGGCCGGGGCCGACGCGAGCCGCGCTGTGTCACTTGGCGGAGCTCCGACGACGCGTGCCGGCGACGGCGACGACCAGGGCGACGGCGCCGAGCACCAGGCCGCCGAGGCCGAGGAAGCGGCCGACCAGGTCGGGGTCGCTCGACGCGGTCGTGCCGGCGGCCTCGGCCGACGGGGTCGCGGCGATGGGGTCACCGTCGTCGTCCGTCGCCTCGGCGGCGGTCAGCGTGATCGAGGGGGCCGGGTGCTCGGGCTCGGCTTCGCCGGCCTTCTGCTCCTGGTTCCACTCGACGCTGCCCTTCTCGCAGGTCTGGATCGCGGGGAACTCGACCAGGTCACCGGCCTTGCCGTCCGGCAGCGAGAACGAGAGCGCGAAGGTGTCGCGCTCGTCGGCGGGCAGGGGGGCCTTCGCGGTGTACGTGACGCTGGTGACGCGCTCGGCGGCCGTCTCGGCGTGGTCCTCGTCCGATGCCGACGCCGACGGGTCGGTGTAGGGCTCGGTCGCCTTCGTGATCGTCCAGTTCGGGTTCACGGTGGGCGTGACCTCGATGACGGACTCCGGCACCTGGAACTGGATCTTCGTCGTGGGGGAGCCGTCGCAGCCGTGCGGGACCGAGAAGGTCGCCGTGGTGTACGAGTTCGCTGCGGTCGACGTGGCCGTGGCGGAGACGTGTGCGCTGGCCGCCGTGGCGCTGCCGAGGACGATGACGGCTGCGACACCGAGGGTGACGGCGCCGCCGGCGGCGAGACGCTTCTGCATGGGGTTCCTTCCGGGGTGGTTCTGCACCTGCTGTTCTACAAGATGTAGAGAAGTCCGGATCACCGTAGCAGGCTCGCACGCCCTGGGCGAACGCGCGGGCGGATTCCGGAGGGGCATCGCGGTCGGTGTCACCGGTTGCGGTTAGGCTCGTGTCCACGACGAGGTGCCCACCAGCAGCGGTGCACCAGCGGTGGTGCGACAGCGCGGCCGGCATGTCCAATCAGGGAGGCACGGGAATGGCACGCATCGGAGAGAGCGGCGATCTCCTCAAGTGCTCGTTCTGCGGCAAGAGCCAGAAGCAGGTCCAGCAGCTCATCGCCGGACCGGGCGTCTACATCTGCGACGAGTGCGTCGAGCTCTGCAACGAGATCATCGAGGAACGTCTGGCCGAAGCCGGCGAGGACACCTCGAGCGGGGACTTCGAACTGCCCAAGCCGCGGGAGATCTTCGACTTCCTGCAGGAGTACGTCATCGGGCAGGACCCGGCGAAGCGCGCCCTCGCCGTGGCCGTCTACAACCACTACAAGCGCATCCGGGCGCAGGGGCAGATCACCGCCGCCGAAGACCGCGACGACATCGAGATCGCCAAGTCGAACATCCTGCTCATCGGTCCGACCGGCTGCGGCAAGACGTACCTGGCGCAGACGCTGGCCAAGCGCCTCAACGTGCCGTTCGCCGTCGCGGACGCCACCGCCCTGACCGAGGCCGGCTACGTCGGCGAAGACGTCGAGAACATCCTCCTCAAGCTCATCCAGGCCGCCGACTACGACGTGAAGCGCGCCGAGACCGGCATCATCTACATCGACGAGGTCGACAAGATCGCCCGCAAGGCCGAGAACCCGTCGATCACCCGCGACGTCTCGGGCGAAGGCGTGCAGCAGGCGCTGCTCAAGATCCTCGAGGGCACGGTCGCCTCGGTCCCGCCGCAGGGCGGCCGCAAGCACCCGCACCAGGAGTTCATCCAGATCGACACGACGAACGTGCTGTTCATCGTGGCGGGTGCGTTCGCCGGGCTCGAGGACATCGTGTCCTCGCGCGTCGGCAAGCGCGGGATCGGCTTCGGAGCACCCCTGCACAGCGCGACCGACCACCAGGACCTGTACTCCGAGGTACTGCCGGAAGACCTGCACAAGTTCGGTCTGATCCCCGAGTTCATCGGTCGTCTGCCCGTCGTCACCACGGTGTCGCAGCTCGACCAGGCAGCGCTCATGCAGATCCTGACCGAGCCGAAGAACGCGCTGGTCAAGCAGTACCAGCGGATGTTCCAGATCGACGGCGTCGAGCTCGAGTTCGACCAGGGTGCGCTCGAGGCCATCGCGGACCTCGCCGTGCTGCGCCAGACCGGCGCCCGCGGGCTCCGGGCGATCCTCGAAGAGGTCCTCGGCCCGGTGATGTTCGACGTCCCGTCCGACGACGACGTCGCCCGCGTGGTGATCACCCGCGAGTCCGTGCTCGAGAACGCGGCGCCGACGATCGTGCCGCGGCCCCGGGCCAAGCGCGTCGAGAAGTCGGCGTAGTCCGCTTCGTCGTCTTCAGCACGAAGGCCCGCACCGTGATCGGTGCGGGCCTTCGTCGTTCGTGCGGTGCCGTGTGGCGCGGACCCGCGCGGGCCCGTCTTCGTAGGCGCGTTGTCGCGCGATCCGGCGCGGGAGCGCTGCGCACAACCAAAGTCACCCCGAACAACGCGGTTGCGCGGTTCGGGGTGACTTTGGTTGTGCGTACGGTGCCCGCGCCGCCGCGGCCCCCGGCCCCCGGCCGGCGCCTGCGGCCGCGGTGGCGCCGCCGCGCCTACTCCAGCCCGCGGCGCCGCAGCAGCGGGCCGACCTCGGCGTCGCGGCCGCGGAAGTCCCGGTACGCCTCGAGCGGGTCCTTCGCCCCGCCGACCCCGAGCAGGCGTTCCGCGAAGCGTCGACCAGCCGCACGGTCCAGCCCGCCGTTGTCGCGGAACCACTCCACGGTGTCGGCGTCGAGCACCTCGGACCAGATGTACCCGTAGTACCCGGCGTCGTACCCGCCCGAGAACGTGTGCGCGAAGTACGTCGACGAGTAGCGCGGCGGCACGGCCTCGACGGCGATGCCGGCGGACTCCAACGCCGAACGCTCGAAGTCCTCGACGGACGTCACCGCTGCGGCTTCGGCTGCCGAGAGCCGGTGCCACGCCTGGTCGAGCAGTGCTGCGGCGAGGTACTCGGTCGTGCCGAAGCCCTCGTTGAACCCCTCGGACTCGCTGAGCCCCAGGACGAGCTCGGGCGGCAGGGGTGCTCCGGTCTCGTGGTGCTTCGCGTAGTTCGCCAGCACGGACGGCCACGACAGCCACATCTCGTTCACCTGGCTCGGGAACTCGACGAAGTCCCGTTCGACGTTCGTGCCGGAGAACCGCGGGTAGGTGGTGCGGGCGATGAGGCCGTGCAGGGCGTGGCCGAACTCGTGGAAGAGCGTCTCGACCTCGTCCTGGATGAGCAGGGTGGGGGATCCGGCGGACGGCTTCGCGACGTTGAGGTTGTTGACCACGACGGGCAGGGTGCCGAGCAGCTCGGACTGCTCGACGACCGGGTTCATCCACGCACCGCCACGCTTGCCGTCACGCGTGTAGAGGTCGAGCAGGTACAGCCCGACGGGTTCGTCGTCGTCGCCGGTGACCTCGAAGACCCGGACCTCGTCGTTGTAGCCGTGCAGGTCCGGTCGCTCGGTGAACGTCAGACCGTACAGGGCGCCGGCGGCGTGGAAGACCCCGTCGTGCAGGACCCGGTCGGCCTCGAAGTACGGGCGGAGCGCGGTGCTGTCCGCGGCGAACTGCTCGCCTCGCAGGATCTCGGTGGCGTACGCCCAGTCCCACGACTCGATGTCGAACCCGACCGTGCGCGACCGGACCGCGCGCTCGTCGTCAGCGTTCCGTGCCGCGGCGCCGACGAGCGAGGACAGCAGCCCGTCGACGGCCTCGGGGGTCTTCGCCGTCTCGTCGGCGGTGACCACGGCGGCGTGGTTCGGGAACCCGAGCAGCTCGGCGCGCTCGGCGCGGAGCCGGACGATGCGGAGCAGCACGTCGCGGTTGTCGTACTCGTTGCCGCGACGACCGCGGGCGAGCGAGGCGCGCATGATCCGCTCGCGCAGGTCACGGTTCGCCAGTGACGACAGCCACGGGTGTCCGGTGTAGAGCGGCAGCGTGATGAGCCAGCCGTCCAAGCCTCGGTCCGCGGCAGCGGCGGCCGCGGCGGACTTCGCCCCGTCGTCGAGCCCCTCGAGCTCGTCCTCGTTCGTCACGTGCACGGCGGACTCGTTGGTGTCCTCGAGCAGGTTCCGCTCGAAGGTCGTCGTGAGGGTCGAGAGCTCCTGGTTGATCGCGGTCAGACGCTCCTTGCCCGCGTCGTCGAGGCCGGCGCCCGCCAAGGTCATCTCGGCGTGGGTCCGCTCGACCAGGCGCAGCGCCTCACCGGTCAGCCCGGCGGCCTCGGCACCGTCGAGGACCTCCTGTACGCGGGCGTACAGGCGGGAGTCGAGCGTGATCGCGTCGCGGTGGGCGGCGAGGAGCGGGGAGACCTCGGCCTCGAGGTCGTGCAGCTCCGGGGTCGAGTCGGCCGACGACAGCGTGAAGAACACGTGGCTGACGCGGGTCAGCAGCTGCCCGGATCGCTCGAGTGCGACCAGGGTGTTCTCGACCGTCGGGGCGTGCGGGTCGGTGGCGATGGCCTCGACCTCGGCGCGCTGCTCGGCCATGCCGGCCTCGAATGCCGGTCGGTAGTGCTCGAGTCGCACGTCGCCGAAGGGCGGCAGGGCGTAGGGGAGGGTGCTCGGGACGTCGAACGGGGTTGCCATCTGCCCACCCTATGCACGGGTGCTGGAGTCCGTTCCTTCCCATGACACCCGGACTGGGAAGCGGAATCGGGCGTACCTGGTCGAAAGAACCGACCCGGTACGCCCGGAACGACCAGGTACGCCCGAAACGGCCCGGCGAGCGCACCCGCGCCAGGCGCGACCAGCGGACGGACGGGAGGCCCGTGGCGCCGCCGCCACGGGCCTCCCGACCGCCCCGCGTCGCGTGTCAGCGCATCGCGGCGTCGATCAGTGTGACCGCGGCACGGCGCGCGTGCGCGGCCGGCGCCGTGGTGCCGGCGATGGCCGCGGTGGTCTGCGCGCCCTCGGCGAGCAGTGCGAGCTGTGCGGCGAGTTCCTCGGCGTGCTCGGGGTCGGCGACGACCTCAGCGGTGAGTCGCTGCACGAACTGCTGGAACGAGTCCTTGTGCTCGCGCGCGATCTCGGCGACCGCGGGCGAGGTCGCGCCGAGCTCGCCGAACGCGTTGATGAACCCGCAGCCGCGGAACGTGTCGTCGCCGAACCACGACTCGAGGAAGTCGTAGACCGCCAGGAGCTTGTCGCGCGGGCTGGTCGCAGCCTCGACCGCGCCGTGCACACCCTGCTCCCACATGTCGTGGCGGCCGGCGAGCACCGCGGCGATGAGCTGCTCCTTGCCGGGGAACGCCGCGTACAGCTTCTTGAGGGAGACCCCTGCGCCCGTGCGGATCTCGTCCATCCCCACGGACTGGATCCCTCGCGTGTAGAACAGCTGGTCCGCGACCTCGACGATGTGTGCTCGGACGTCCGGCTCGACGGTGCTGGTGGCCATGTGTGTACCCCGTTCCCTGAGTGTTCACCGCTCTCGACTTGCGCCGGGAACGGGCGTTCTCTACTGTAGTCCACATCGGCGGAGAACGATCGTTCTCCGCGATACTCAGGGAAGGAACGATCATGGGTGCCATCACCGTCGGAACCGAGAACAGCGTCGACATCGAACTCCACTACGAGGACAAGGGCCAGGGGCAGCCGATCGTGCTGATCCACGGCTTCCCCCTCGACGGCAACTCGTGGGAGGGGCAGGTCCCGATGCTCCTCGAGGCCGGCTACCGCGTCATCACGTACGACCGCCGCGGCTTCGGCCAGTCCTCGCAGCCGTCCACCGGCTACGACTACGACACCTTCGCCGACGACCTGCACACGGTCCTCGAGACCCTCGACCTGCGCGACGTGATCCTCGTCGGCTTCTCGATGGGCACCGGTGAGATCGCCCGCTACATCGGCCGCCACGGTGAGGACCGGATCGCGAAGGTCGCGTTCCTCGCCTCGCTCGAGCCGTTCCTCGCCATCACCGACGACAACCCCGACGGCGCCGGCCCGATGTCGTTCTTCGAGGGCATCGCCGCCGACGTGGCGAAGGACCGCTACGCGTACTTCACGAACTTCTACCAGGACTTCTTCAACCTGTCGGAGAACCTCGGCACCCGCATCTCCGAGGAGCAGGTCCGCAACGCCTGGAACATCGCGGCCGGCTCCGGCTCCATCGCGTCCGCGGCCGCACCCCTGACCTGGCCGACCGACTTCCGCCAGGACATCCCGAAGGTCACCGTCCCTGCCCTGATCGTGCACGGCACGTCGGACAACATCCTTCCCATCGAGGCCACCGGCCGACGCTTCACCCAGGCACTGCCCGCGGCGAAGTACGTCGAGATCGAGGGCGCCCCGCACGGCCTGCTCACCACGCACACCGCCGAGGTGAACGAGGTCCTCGGCACCTGGCTCGCCGAGTCCTGATCCCTCGGCGATCACGCGGGCGCTCCCCGGTGGGGGCGCCCGCATCGTGAGCAGAAATGGTCGGGTCCCCACCGGGGACCCGACCATTCCTGCACTCCAAGCGAACCGCGCAGCGCGCGCCGCGAACCGCGCCGCGCGCTAGTCCTCTTCGCCCGCGTCGTCGGGGTTCGTCACCTGGGCGTGCCCGAGCGCGTCGAGGTGGATCGAGGTGCCGTCGTCGAGCTCGACGATCGGCTTGCCCTCCAGGAAGGTCAGGGTCCAGCCCCACGTCGCCGTGTCGACGGACTCCGCCGCGAGCTCGTCCTCGACCCCGCGCACGGCGACGACCATGGTCTCGGGCAGTCGCGCAGGCGGCTCCCCACCCACGTTCCAGCGTGTGCCCAACTGCATCCGTGCCTCCGATCCGGTGGTTGACGGGCCGGGTCGCCGATGCGACCCGGCCCGGAGAGCCGACGTTACGCCTGCTGCTCCGCGAGCTCGATCTCGGTGACGGCGAGCTCGTCGCCGTCGACGAACGACAGGTTCTCGATGCGGCCGACGGCCGCCAGGTCGACCGCCGCGCGCTCGATGAGCACCCGCGTCTCGGCGGGCGCCGCGACGACGGCACGCGTCACGGGCGTCTTCTGCGAGGCCTTCGCCGCCGTCTTCGCCCCGCGGATCCCGATGAGCGCCTGCCCGACGGCCGCGAGCAGCCCGGTGGGGGCCGCGTCGGTCGGCAGGTCGGCCGCGGTCGGCCAGGAGGCCCGGTGCACGCTGGTGTCGTGGGTCCAGGCCCACACCTCTTCCGTCGCGTACGGGAGGAACGGTGCCAGCAGTCGGAGCAGCACGTCGATCGCGCCGCGCAGCGCCAGGACCGCGCTCGCCTGCGTCTCGTGCGTCGCGTCGGACGCGGTGCCGTACGCACGCTCCTTCACGAGTTCGAGGTAGTCGTCGCAGAACGTCCAGAAGAAGCGCTCGGTGATCTCGAGGGCACGGGCGTGGTCGAACCCGTCGAACGCCGCGGTGGCCTGTTCGACGACGGCACCGAGCTCGGCGAGCATGTCGACGTCGAGGGCCTCGGTGACGCTCGTGGCACCCTCGGGCAGCGGGAAGCCGTAGACGAACTTCGCCGCGTTGAGCACCTTGATCGCCAGACGACGGCCGACCTTGATCTGCTTCGGGTTCTGCGGGTCGAACGCCGCGTCGGTGCCGAGCTTGGACGAGGCCGCCCAGTAGCGGACCGCGTCGGCGCCGTGCTGCTCGAGGATCGACAGCGGCGTGACGACGTTGCCCTTCGACTTCGACATCTTCTTGCGGTCGGGGTCGACGATGAAGCCGGAGATGGAGGCGTGCTTCCACGGCACCACGTCGGCTTCGAGCTGGCTGCGGAGCACGGTCGTGAACAGCCAGGTGCGGATGATGTCCTGCGCCTGCGGGCGGACGTCGTACGGGTACACCAGGTCGTAGAGCGCCGGGTCGGTCTCCCACTTGCCCGCGAGCTGCGGGGTCAGCGACGAGGTGGCCCAGGTGTCCATGACGTCGAGTTCGCCCTGGAACCCGCCGGGCACGCCGCGCTGGTCCTCGGTGAAGCCGGGGGCGGGCTCGGAGGCCGGGTCGACGGGCAGCTGTGCCTCGGTCGGCACGATCGGCTGGTCGAACACGGGGTTGCCGTCGGCGTCGAGCGGGTACCAGACGGGCAGCGGCACGCCGAAGAAGCGCTGGCGCGAGATGAGCCAGTCGCCGGACAGGCCACCGACCCAGTTGTCGTAGCGGACGCGCATGAAGTCCGGGTGGAACGCGATCTCCTCGCCGCGCTGGCGGAGCGTGCTCTTCAGCTGCTCGTCGCGCGCACCGTTGACGATGTACCACTGACGGGTCGACACGATCTCGAGGGGCTTGTCGCCCTTCTCGAAGAACTTCACCGGGTGCTGGATGGTCTTGACGTCACCGATCAGCTCGCCGGACTCGGTCAGGGCGTCGACGACGACCTTCTTGGCCGAGAACACGGTCTTGCCGGCCATCTCGGCGTAGAGCTCCTTGCCCGTCGCCGACTCGATCCAGGCGGGCTCGTCGGAACGCACGCGGCCGTCGAAGCCGATGATCGCGCGGTTCGGCAGCTGCAGCTCGCGCCACCACACGACGTCGGTGGTGTCACCGAAGGTGCAGACCATCGCGATGCCGGCGCCCTTGTCCTTCTGCGCCAGGTGGTGTGCGAGCACCGGGACCTCGACGTCGAACAGGGGGGAGCGGACCGTGGTGCCGAAGAGGTCCTGGAACCGCTCGTCGTCCGGGTGGGCCACCAGGGCGACGCAGGCGGGCAGGAGCTCGGGGCGGGTGGTCTGGATGACGACGTCGTCGCCGCCGTCGGTGCGGTGGAAGGCGATGCCGTGGTACGCGCCGGGCATCTCCTTGTCCTCGAGCTCGGCCTGCGCGACCGCGGTGCGGAACGTGACGTCCCACAGGGTCGGGGCGTCGGCCTGGTAGGCCTCGCCGCGCTCGAGGTTGCGCAGGAACGCGCGCTGGGCACTGGCCCGCGAGGTGTCGTCGATGGTGCGGTACGACTGGGTCCAGTCGACCGACAGGCCGAGCGTGCGGAAGAGCTCCTCGAACTGCTGCTCGTCCTGCACGGTCAGGCGCTCGCACAGCTCGATGAAGTTGCGGCGCGACACCGGCAGCTGGTCGGCGGCCTTCGAGGACTTGCCGTCCCCGCCCTCGAACGGCGGCGTGAACTCGGGGTCGTACGGCAGGGTCGGGTCGCAGCGGACGCCGTAGTAGTTCTGCACACGGCGCTCGGTGGGCAGACCGTTGTCGTCCCAGCCCATCGGGTAGAACACGTGCTTGCCGCGCATGCGCTCGAACCGGGCCTTGAGGTCGGTGTGCGTGTACGAGAACACATGCCCGATGTGCAGCGAGCCGGAGGCGGTGGGCGGCGGGGTGTCGATCGACCAGACGGCGTCGCGGTGACCGGCGGCGTCGCGGTCGAAGCGGTAGGTGCCGTCCTGTTCCCAGACGGGCCCCCAGACCTGCTCCAGTCCGTCGACGCTCGGCTTCTCGGGCATGGGCTTGGTCATGGGTGTGCCTTCCGTACGTGTGTGCGGCACCGAGTCCGTGATGAGGTGCCTGAGTGTTCCGCGCCTGACGCGCGGTGCCCCAATCGTAGCGGCCGCGCACGCGCATGCAGTCGGACGAGCGGTCGGACGAGCGGTCGGACGAGCGGTCGGACGAGCGGTCGGACGCAGCCATCACCGAGCAGCGTCTAGCACACCGAACTGTCGGACACGCCCGGAGCCTGCTAGTCTTCCTGGGTTTGTCCGGCGAGCGCAGGGTTCGCAGGAGCTGCAACGTCGCCGTCCGCCGGACGCCCGAAGGAAGCACCGCACCCCGGAGGAACGACTTGGCACCGAACAACGCACCCCACCCGCACGGCGATCGGCCGTTGCGCACGAAGGGCGCCGCGAAGCGCGCTCGTCGCGATCTGACGAAGGACGACGTCACCGTCGTCGAGGAGTCGCTGCTCAAGCGTGCCGTCGCGGCTGCCGCGCTCGGCAACGCGATGGAGTGGTTCGACTTCGGCATCTTCGCGTACCTGACGGTCACCATCTCGCAGGTGTTCCTGCCGCAGGGCGACCCGGCCGCGAACATCGTCGCCACGTTCGGCTTCTTCGCCGCCGCGTTCATCGTGCGCCCGATCGGCGGTGCCGTGTTCGGCCCGATCGGCGACAAGATCGGCCGCCAGAAGGTCCTCGCGCTGACGATGATCCTGATGGCCGCCGGCACGCTCATGATCGGCCTGATCCCGTCGTACGACACGATCGGCTTCTGGGCCCCGGTCCTGCTGCTCGTCGCCCGCTTCGTGCAGGGCTTCTCGACCGGTGGTGAGTACGGCGGCGCCGCGACCTTCATCGCCGAGTACTCGCCCGACAAGCGCCGTGGCTTCATGGGCTCGTGGCTCGAGTTCGGCACCCTCGCCGGCTACGTGCTCGGTGCCTCGATCGTCACGGGCCTGCAGTTCGGCCTGTCCGAGGACGCCCTGCTCAGCTGGGGCTGGCGAATCCCGTTCATCGTCGCGGGCCCCCTCGGCCTGATCGGCCTCTACCTGCGCCTCAAGCTCGAGGAGACCCCGGCGTTCCAGAAGCAGCAGGAGCAGGCCGCCGAGCGCGAGGGCCAGAAGACCCCGTTCCTCAAGCTCTTCGCCGAGAACTGGCGCTCGCTCATCATCTGCATCGGCCTGGTCCTGGTCTTCAACGTGACCGACTACATGCTGCTGTCGTACATGCCGACCTACCTGGAGCAGAACCTCGGCCAGAACGCCACGTTCGGCCTGATCCTCATCGTCATCGTGATGCTGCTCATGATGGTCGTCATCACCTTCGGCGGCCGACTGTCCGACAAGTTCGGGCGCCGTCCGGTGCTCGCCGCCGGCTGCATCGGCTTCATCCTGCTGTCCTGGCCGGCCCTCAAGCTGGTCCAGACCGGCACCGGCGTCGGCGTCTTCGCCGGCCTGCTGATCCTCGGCGTCGTGCTGGTCACGTTCACCTCGACCATGCCGTCGACGCTGCCCGCGCTGTTCCCGACGATCATCCGCTACGGCGCCCTGGCGATCGCGTTCAACGTGTCGGTGTCGCTCTTCGGCGGGACCACCCCGCTCGCGACCGCCGCGCTCATCAACGCCGCGAAGGACGCCGGGTACGGCTGGGCCGAGGACATCCCCGCGTTCTACCTGATGCTCGCCGCCGTGATCGGCCTGGTCGCGGTGTACTTCACCAAGGAGACCGCCGCGAGCCCGCTCATGGGCTCCGGCCCGACGGTCGGCTCCGAGGACGAGATCGCCGGCGTCATCGAGGACTACAACGACCCGACGTCGGAGCTCGCACAGTCCGACTGGGCGAAGGACTTCTCGACGAGCGAGATCCCGATCATCTCGGCCGACGCTGCACAGAAGGAACCCTCCGGTTCCTGACCACGGGGCCGCCTCGCGGCAACCCGGCCAGGAGGCCCGGGGCACGTTCCGTCTCGGAACGCGCCCCGGGCCTCCTGGCCGTTCCAGGGCCGTCGGTGACGTCACGCGCGCAGCGACAGTCCACGGGTGCGAGCGCGCGTGGAGTGTCGCTCAGCCCGTGAGGCCGGCTGCGGTCCCCGCGGCGGGGCCCGCTGCCAGCCGCTCCGCGGCGTGCAGCAGCCGCGCGGTCACGGGGTGCGCCGGGCGCGCGAAGACCTCGGCGGCGGGGCCGTGCTCGACGACCGCGCCGCGGTGCACCACGAGCACGTCGTCCGCCATCCGCCGGACCGCCCGCAGGTCGTGCGACACGAACACCATCGCCACCCCGGTCTCGTCGCGGAGCCGTTCGAGCAGCCGAAGCACGGCGTCCTGCACGGTCGCGTCGAGGGCGGTCACCGGCTCGTCGAGCACGATCACCTCGGGGTCGGTCGCCAGCGCACGGGCGATCGCGAGCCGCTGTCGTTGCCCGCCGGACAGGGTGCGGGGGGAGCGGGACCGCAGCACGGGGTCGAGGTCGACCTGCCGCAGTGCCGCGTCGACCCGTTCGCCAAGCGCACCGCGTGCCCGCCGTTCGTCACCGCGCGAGAACGCGTCGGCGAGGACCCGCTCCACGCTCCACCGTTCGTCGAACGTCGCGCCCGGGTCCTGCACGACGGCCGCGACCCGGTGCCGTCGGGGGCGTCGCTCGCGCTCGGGCAGCGGGACCCAGGGGTCGTCGTCGAGCGTGACCGTGCCGGCGTCGGGCGTCTCGAGCCCGAGGAGCATCCGCGCGAGCGTCGTCTTGCCCGAGCCCGAGGCGCCGATCACCCCGAGCACCCGACCGCGCACGAGCCCGAACGACACGTCGTCAACCGCGAGCATCCCGTCGTACTCCCGCGAGAGCCCCTGCGCGGCGAGCACTTCCCTCGCACCGTGCGAGGTCGGTTCCGAACCGTGCGAGGATCCGGCTCCCGTGCGAGCCTCGACGCCTCGCACGGCATCCGGAACCTCGCACCGAACGGCAGCGCGCGACGCAGCAGCGGGCGCCGCGGCAGCGGGCGACGCAGCAGCGGGCGACGCGGCAGCACCGGCCGCGCGCACCAGCGCCCGGGTCGCGGGGTGCGTCGGGGCCGCGAAGACCTCGGCGACCGCTCCCTGCTCGACGATGCGGCCCTCGTGCACGACGGCGACCCGGTCGGCCCACCCCGCGACGAGCCCCAGGTCGTGCGTGATGACGAGCAGGCCGGCACCCCGGGTCTGCGCCGCCCGCAGCTGTTCCATCACGGTGACGGCGACCCCGGCGTCGAGCGCCGTCGTCGGTTCGTCGGCGACCAGCAGCGCGGGGGACCCGACGGTCGCCGCGGCGATGAGGGCCCGCTGTCGCATCCCGCCCGACAGCGTTCCGGCGAGCCGGCGGTCGGTCGCGATGTCCGGGTCGAGGCCCACCGCGGCCAGGGCGTCGCGCACGGCGTCCACGCGCTCGGCCGCACGCATCTCGGTGTGCAGGCGGAGGCTGTCGGCGACCTCGCGCCCGACGGGGCGCAGCGGGTCCAACGCGCCCAGGGCCTCCTGGCCGACGTAGCCGACCCGCGATCCCCGCAGCCGGCGCCACCGCCGGTCCGTGTACCCGCCGACGTCGACGCCGTCGACCGCGAACACGTCGGCGTGCACGGCGGCGCCGGGCGCGGACAGGCCGAGCACGGCTCGGGCGGTGACGGTCTTGCCGGAACCGGACGCCCCGACCAGGGCGACGCACTCGCCGGCGTCGACGCGCAGGTCGACACCGTGCACGATCGGAGTGCCGCCGATGGCGACGGTGAGCCCGCGGACGTCGAGGACGGCGCTCACCGCGCGGCCCCGGTCCGTCGGATCGCCCGGCCGAGCACGGTGACGGCGGTCGCGAGCACCACGATCGCGAGTCCGGGGAAGGTGCTCATCCACGGCGCGGTCTGCAGGTACGTGCGACCGTCGGCGAGCATCGCGCCCCACTCCGGCGCGGGCGGGGGCGTGCCCACCCCGAGGTAGCTCAGCGCCGAGGCCCACACGACCGCCTGCCCGACCCCGAGCGTGGCGACGGCGACGACGGGCCAGAGCGCCGTCGGCAGCACGTGCCGGACCACGGTGCGGGCGGGGGAGCGGCCGAGCAGCACCGCCGTCTCGACCACCTGCGAACTCCGGGCGGCCCGGACCAGGCCGCGCACGATCCGGGCGTAGCCGGGAGCGGTCGCGAACCCGACCGCGAGCACCGCCGGCACCGGACCCGGACCGGTCACGGCGATGACGACCAGGGCGACGAGCAGCAGCGGCAGGGCGAACGCGACCTCGGTGACGCGGCCGATGACGGCGTCGAGCAGGCGTCCGGGTCGTCCGGCCCCGGTACCGAGTCCGGCGACGACGCCGAGCAGGACGCCCACGCCGCCGCCGATCAGGGTCGCGGCGACGCCGACGACGAGCGATGCCCGGGTCCCCGCGACCACCCGTGCCAGGACGTCGCGTCCGGACTCGTCGGTGCCGAACGGGTGCGCGCCGCTGGGCGCAGCCAGGGCGTCTGCGGGGTGCACCGCGAGCGGGTCCCCGCCGCCGAGCAGGGCGGGCCACGCCGCCGCCACGACGGCGACCAGGACGACCACCCCCGCGGCGATGCCGCCGGCGCCGAGCGTCCCCCCACGGACGCGCTCGGTGCCGGCGGCGGTCTGGTGGCCGGGCACTCCGGTCTGGAGGCCCGGGTCGGCGATCCCGCTCACCGCGCGCCCGCCGGACGGCCGGGTCCACGGCGTCGCGCGCCACCGGGGCGCAGGGCCGCGTTCCGTGCGGTGCTGCGCGGGTCGACGGCACGCTCGACCAGGTCGGCCACGGCCAGCACGACGACGTACGCGGCCGCCGACACCATCGCGATGCCGGCGACGAGCGGCATGTCCCGCTGGGTGACGGCGGTGACCAGGGCTCGGCCGATGCCGGGCAGGGCGAACACGGACTCGACGACCACGGCTCCGGAGACGAGCGACCCGAAGGCCCACGCGGACAGCGCGATCCCGGGCAGGGCCGCGTGCCGGAGCAGGTGCCGCCCGAACAGTCCGAGGCGGGTCTCGCCCCGGCCCCGGGCGGCGAGTGCGAAGGCCGAACGCTGCGCGTCGACCACGCCGTCGCGCACGGTCTCGGCCAGGTACCCGGCGACCGGCACGGCCACGGTCAGCACCGGGAGCACCCAGCCGCGAGCGGTGCCGTCACTGACCGCCGGCACCCACCCCAGGGACGTGGCGAACACCACGATGAGCACGCTGCCGAGCCAGAAGTGCGGCATCACGCTCGCGGTGACGCTCAGGGCGCTGGTGAGCCCGGCGGCGATCCGGCCGCGCTGCGTCGAGGCCCACGCGGCGACGATCGCCAGCACCCAGGCGACGACGAGGCCGGCGACCGCGAGCGTCAGCGTGACGGGCAGCTGCTGGGCGAGGAGCGTCGCGACCGGGGTGCGGAAGGCGTACGAGTCCCCGAGCTGGCCGGTCGCCAGGCGTCCGAGGAACACCGCGTACTGCACCAGGACCGGCTGGTCGAGGCCGTACTCGTGGCGGACCTGGGCGACGGCCTCGGCCGAGGCCTGCGAGCCCGGTCCGCCGAGGATCGCGAGCGCCGGGTCACCGGGGATGAGCCGGATCGCGACGAAGACGATCGTCGCGACGGCCCAGAGCACGCCGATGCCCCCGGCGAGCCGCCGGACGGCCCACCAGACCCATCGCATCCGGGTCAGCGGTCGATCCAGGCGGTGCCGAACCAGGGCGTCGAGACCGGGGTGGTCCGGATGCCGTGCACGGCCGAGCGCACCAGGAAGTGGTTCTGCTGGTCGTACAGGGGGAGCACGGTGTCGCTCGCCAGGATCGCCTTCTGGGCCTGCTCGTACAGGTCGGCGCGCTCGTCGGCGTCCGAGGTGCGGGCGGCCTGCTCGAGCAGCCGGTCGACGGCGGGGTCGTCGAGCTGGGCCAGGTTCGCGAAGTAGCCGGACGGTGCCGGTTCGATGCTCGCGCTGTCGTACAGGATGCGCAGGACGTCGGGGCCGACCTTCGTGTACGGGGCGCTGACGACGTCGTACTCGTTCGCGGCGAGGGCGGCGTACCAGCTGGACAGGTCGAGTTCGTCGAGGACGACCTTGAACCCGACGGCCTTCTCGGACGCCTGGATCTGCTGGAACAGGCTGCGCTCGGCTGGCACCGACTGGTTCGTCGAGACGGGGAACGTCACGGTGAGCTGCTGGCCGTCCTTCTCGCGGATGCCGTCCGACCCGACCTTCCACCCGGCGTCGTCGAGGAGCTGCTTCGCCTTGGTGGGGGAGTAGTCGAACCGGCTCTTCTCCGAGTACGCGAGCGGCTCGGCGCTCGAGAGCACCGAGTACGAGCGCTTCGCGGTGCCGAGGAACAGCGACTGCAGGCCGGGGTCGATTTCCGCTCCGGCGATGAAGGCCTGGCGCACCGCCTCGTCGCGGAACACCCCGTGACCGGAGTTCAGCTCGAGCCGGTTCGAGGCGCCGGGGCGCGGGGCGTCGAGGTCGCGGATCGCGCCCTTCGCCGACGCGGCCTTGAGCTGGTCGGGCTGGGCGTTGTCGATCACGTCGACCTGGCCGGACTGCAGCGCGGCGTAGCGCGAGGTCGAGTCCGGCAGGAACCGCCACGTGATGCCGGACAGGCGCGGCTTCGTCGCGCCCCAGTAGTCGGTGTTCTTCGTCAGGGTGACGCGGTCGCCGTGCTTCCAGCCGGTGACCCGGAACGGGCCGGTGCCGACGGGGGACTCGCAGTTCGTCGCCTGCTCGCGCTCGAGCGCCTTCGGGGACTCCATGCCCACCCAGGGCTGCGAGAAGGACTCGAGCAGCGCGCTGTCCGGCCGGCTCAGCGTCAGCGTGACGGTGTGCTCGTCGGTGGCGGTCGCCTTCGTGATGGACTGCAGCGCCAGGTAGCCGGTGCTCGAGGCGGTGGCCGGGTCCTGCACGTGCTCGATGTTCGCCACGACCGCGGCGGCGTCGAACGGGGTGCCGTCGGTGAAGGAGACGTCGTCGCGCAGGGTGAACGCCAGGGTCTTCCCGTCGTCGCTCGTGGTCCACTTCGTCGCGAGTTCCGGCGTGGGCTTGCCGTCCTCGAGCCCGACGAGCTCCTCGATGTACTGCGTCGCCAGGAGCGCCTGCGGGTAGTTGCCGCCGACGTGCGGGTCGAGGCAGGTCGGTTCGGCGTCGCCGGAGGCGTAGGTGAGCGTGCCGCCCGCGACCGGGGTGCTGCTCCCGGTGCTCGTGCCCGGTCCGCTGCAGGCAGCCAGGACGAGCAGGACCGCCGAGGCGCCCGCGACGGCGGTGAGGGTTTTCTGTACTGAGTCCAAGATCATGGCTGACCGAGTCTAGCGGTTTACTGGGGCCCATGGACGAACCGATCCGCCGCGGTGGCCGCCCCCGACGCTCGAGCGCCGAGGTGCTCGCGGACGCCGCCGCCGAGCTCTTCCTCGAGCAGGGGTACGGACGCACCACGGTCGACCAGATCGCCGCCCGCGCCGGGGTCAGCCGCGCGACGTTCTTCAACTACTTCCCGGCGAAGGCCGACGTGATGTGGCTCGAACTCGACGCCGCCGTCGCCGGGCTGCCCGGGTACCTCGCCGCGTCGACCGAGCCGAGCGTCGTCCGGGCCGTCGAGCAGGCGCTCCTCGCCGCAGCCCGTGCCCACGACCCCGAGCGGGTGCCGTGGGCCGTCGCGCAGGCCGAGGTGATGGGCATCGGGCCCGAACTGGTGGCGGGCGTCGCGGTCCGGGTGACGGCGCAGCACGAGGCCGTCGCCGCCTTCGTCGCGGGCCGCACGGGGGAGCAGCCGCGCTCGCTCTGGCCGCAGACGGTGTCCGGCGCGATGCTCGGTGCCGCCGCCGCGGCGTTCGGGGTGTGGGTCACCGACGGGGTCGGCCGCCGTGCGCTCGTCGAGTACGTCGCGGCGGCGCTCACCCCGGTGGTCGCGGGCCTCGACGCCCGCTGACGCCGTCGTCCTGCGGTCGTGCCCGGGGCGGTGGTCGTGACCGACCGTCGGTCTGGAGGCTCGTGGCGGTCTGGCACCGCGCCTCCCGTCCGCCGGTCGGTCGCCCACAGAACACGCCGTCGTCTTCGCGGGACGCCGCCTCGACGGCGAGACGCCGCCGGATCCGGCGGCGTCTCGAGCTCGTGGCGGCGTCGGACGGACACGCCGGCGTCCCGCGACACCCGCCCGACACCCGCCCGCACGCCCGCACGCCCGCACACCCGCTGACGCTCACTCCGTGCGCAGGGTCCCCGCCCCACCGGACGCGACGTCCGAAGCCGTGCCGTCCCGGACCACCTCGGGCACGTCGCCGTCGGTCGGCACCAGCGACTCGTCGCCCGGGTAGCTCAGGGTGAGGACGGCCTCCTCGATGTACGGGCTGTCCTCGAGCGACTTCTCCACGTCGCGCAACCGCACCGCCACGTGCTCCTCGGTCTCGTTGCCCGTCAGGTCGACGGCCGCGACGAGGTACACCCGCGACGGCCCCACGAACTCCAGGTGCAGGTAGGTGACCCGCTCCACCTGCGACCGGCCCAGCAGCTCGACGAGCACCGCGTTCTCGAGTTCGGGGGACGTGCTCTGACCGAGCAGGAACCGGCGATTGCGGTCGATCAGCACGATCGCGACGATCCCGAGCAGCACACCGATCGCGATGGAGCCGAGCGCGTCGAACACCGCCAGCCCGGTGACCTGGTGCAGGAACACCCCGAGGAACGCCACGACCAGGCCGATCAGCGCCGCCGCGTCCTCGGCGAACACCGCACGGAGCGTCGGGTTCGACGACTGCAGCACGTGCCGCAGCACCGGGACCTTGCGCTTGGTCGCGGCACCGTGCGCCTGCCGGTACGCCTGCAGGAAGCTCGTGCCCTCGAGCAGGAACGCGACCCCGAGCACGACGTAGTTGAGCACGACGTCCTCGGCCGGCCCGGTGTCCCCGAACTCCGAGATGCCGTGGTAGATCGACACGATCGCACCGGCCGTGAACAGGCCGAACGCGGCGAACATCGACCAGATGTACGTCTCGCGTCCGTACCCGAGCGGGTGCGCGGTGTCCCGCTTCTTGCCGCCCCGTCGTTCCGCGACGAGCAGGAACACCTCGTTGCCGGTGTCCGCCCAGGAGTGCGCTGCCTCGGCCACCATCGAGGCCGATCCCGAGACGAGCGAGGCGATCGTCTTCGCGATCGCGACGAGCAGGTTCGCCCCGAACGCGATCAGGACGGTGACGAGTGACTCGGGACGTTCTTCTGCGGGCATCACTCAAGCATGCTCCCGTCCGGTAAAGTCGTGTTCCAAGAGCGTCGATCCGGCCATCACCGGGGAGCTTCCGGAAGAACGCGGAGCGCACCAGCGCCTCCGTCAGTAGAACCGGGCGGGTTCGGGACCGTCACCACCCCCGACACAGAGTGGTCGCACAGCGCACGTTGGGCGGCAAACGAGGTGGTACCGCGGAACCTGCTTTCGTCCTCGTGGAGATCGAGCGAACCCACAAGGAGTCCCGGTGCCGTACCCGTTGAACGCCGATGCCGATGGCGTCGTCCCCTCGCCGAGCTTCCCCGCCGTCGAGCGGGGCATCCTCGCCTTCTGGAAGCGCGACGACACGTTCCAGGCGTCCATCGACGCGCGACAGGGCTGCCCGGAGTGGACCTTCTACGACGGCCCGCCGTTCGCCAACGGCCTGCCGCACTACGGGCACCTGCTGACCGGGTACGCGAAGGACGTCTTCCCGCGCTACCAGACGATGCGCGGCAAGCAAGTGCACCGCCGCTTCGGCTGGGACACCCACGGCCTGCCCGCGGAGCTCGAGGCGATGCGGCAGCTCGGCATCACCGAGAAGCACGAGATCGACGCCATGGGCATCGACGTCTTCAACGCCGCCGCCAAGAAGTCCGTGCTGCAGTACACCGACGAGTGGCAGGAGTACGTCACCCGCCAGGCGCGCTGGGTCGACTTCGAGGACGACTACAAGACCCTCGACGTCACCTTCATGGAGAGCGTGCTCTGGGCGTGGAAGCAGCTCTGGGACAAGGGCCTGGCGTACGAGGGCTTCCGGGTCCTGCCGTACTGCTGGAACGACCAGACACCGCTGTCCAACCACGAGCTGCGCATGGACGACGACGTCTACAAGATGCGCCAGGACCAGTCGGTCACCGTCTCGTTCCCGCTGCACGGTGACCGCGCTTCCTCGCTCGACCTGACCGGTGTGCGTGCGCTCGCCTGGACGACGACCCCCTGGACCCTCCCGACGAACGCCGCCCTCGCGGTCGGTCCGGACATCGCGTACGCGGTCGTCCCGGCAGGGCCTGGAGGCGCGGCTGACGGTGCCGACGCCGGTTCCGTCTCCTACCTGCTGGCTTCGGACACCGTGGCCGCGCACGCGAAGGAGCTCGGCTACGCCTCGGGTGACGAGGCGCTCGCCGCCGTCGCGCGCACCCTGACGGGCGCCGACCTCGACGGCGTCGAGTACGAGCGTCTGTTCGACCACCTGGCCGACCAGGAAGGGTACGAGAACGCTTGGCGAGTACTGGTCGCCGAGTACGTCGAGACCGGTGAGGGCACCGGCATCGTGCACCAGGCCCCGGCCTACGGTGCCGACGACCAGGAGGTCTGCGCCGCCGCCGGCATCCCCGTGGTGCTGTCCCTCGACGAGGGCGGCGTCTTCACGTCGCAGTTCGGCGAGGTCGCAGGCATGCTCTGGTCGGACGCGAACAAGCCGCTGACGAAGGCCGTCCGCGACGCCGGGCGACTGCTCCGCCAGGCGTCCTACGAGCACAGCTACCCGCACTGCTGGCGGTGCCGGAAGCCCCTCATCTACAAGGCCGTCTCGTCGTGGTTCGTCCGCGTCACCGAGCTCCGCGACCGCATGGGCCAGCTCAACCAGGACATCAACTGGGTGCCGGACAACGTCAAGGACGGCCAGTTCGGCAAGTGGGTGGGCAACGCCATCGACTGGTCGGTCTCGCGCAACCGCTACTTCGGCACGCCGATCCCGGTGTGGCAGTCCGACGACCCCGAGTACCCGCGCACCGACGTGTACGGCTCGCTCGCCGACATCGAGCGCGACTTCGGTCGCCTGCCGGTGAACGCCGAGGGCGAAGTGGACCTGCACCGGCCGTTCATCGACGACCTGACGCGGCCGAATCCCGACGACCCCACGGGCGGGTCGACGATGCGCCGGATCACCGACGTGTTCGACGTGTGGTTCGACTCCGGTTCGATGCCGTACGCCCAGGTGCACTACCCGTTCGAGAACGCTGCGTGGTTCGAGTCGCACAGCCCGGCCGACTTCATCGTCGAGTACATCGGGCAGACGCGCGGCTGGTTCTACGTCATGCACGTGCTCTCCACCGCGCTGTTCGACCGGCCGGCGTTCCAGAACGTCATCAGCCATGGCATCGTCCTCGGCTCGGACGGCCAGAAGATGTCGAAGTCGCTCCGGAACTACCCGGACGTCTCCGAGGTCTTCGATCGCGACGGCGCCGACGCCATGCGCTGGTTCCTGATGTCCTCGTCGGTGATCCGCGGCGGCAACCTCGTCGTCACCGAGGAGGGCATCCGCCAGGGCGTCCGCGAGTTCATGCTGCCGCTGTGGTCGACGTACTACTTCTTCACCCTATACGCGAACGCCTCGGGTCCCGACGGGTACCGGGCCCAGCGCCGGACCGACTCGACCGACGTGCTCGACCGGTACCTGCTCGCGAAGACCCGGGTCCTCGTCACCGACGTCCGAACGCACCTCGACGCGCTCGACACCCCGCTCGCGGCCCAGGCCGTCCGCGACTTCGCCGACGTGCTGACGAACTGGTACGTTCGCCGCTCGCGCGACAAGTTCTGGACCGGGGCCGACGCGGACGCGGACGCGGGAGCCGAAACCCGTGCGGCGTTCGACACGCTGTACACCGTGCTCGAGACCCTGACCCGGGTCGCCGCCCCGCTCGCGCCGCTCGTCACCGAGGAGATCTGGAAGGGCCTGACCGGCGGGCGCAGCGTCCACCTGACGGACTTCCCGGACCCCGACGAGTTCCCCGCCGACGACGCCCTCGTCGACGCGATGGACCGTGTGCGCGACGTCGCCTCGAAGGGCCTGGCGCTCCGCAAGGCCACCGGCAAGCGCGTCCGCCTGCCCCTCGCCACCCTGACCCTGGTGGTGCCGGACCCGGCCGCGGTCGAACCGTTCGCCGACATCCTGCGCGACGAGCTCAACGTCAAGCGCGTGGTGCTCGAGGCCCAGGCCGAGGAGTCGCTGGCGCAGTACGGCATCGAGCGGAAGCTCACCGTGAACGCCCGCGTCGCCGGCCCCCGCATCGGCAAGCAGGTGCAGCAGGTGATCCCGGCCGCGAAGAAGGGCGACTGGACCGCGACCGACTCCGGTGTGACCGTCGGCGGCGTCGACCTCATCGAGGGCGAGTACTCGCTCGACCTCACGGTGGCCGACGCCTCGGTGGCCGTGGCGTTCCTCGACGAGGGCGGCTTCGTCGTGCTCGACACCGTGACCACGCCCGAGCTCGAGGCCGAAGGGCTGGCCCGCGACGTCGTCCGCGCCGTCCAGCAGGCCCGCCGCGACGCCGACCTCGACGTCAGCGACCGCATCGCCCTGACCCTGCGGGTGGACGACACGGCCGACGGCGCGGTCCGCACGCACCAGGAGCTCATCGCGGGGGAGACCCTGGCGACGAGCGTCGAGATCGAGCCCCTCGGGGCGGACGACACCACCACCGACGTCGGTGACGGTGCGAAGGTATCCGTGGAGGTAGCACGCGCATGAGTGACGACGACCAGTACGACGGCCACGAGGCGAACGAGGAGTTCGTCGGACACGACGAGTTCGACGGTCGTGACGAGGACGGCATCCGGATCCCGGTCGGCCCCTCCGGAGATGCTCCGGCCGACGCCGTGCCCTACGGCGGCGACGACGACGAGGTCCGCCGCGTCGAGGCCGCCCTGTACGCCCGCATCGGTGAACAGGCCCCCGAGCGCCGGCTGACCGCCACCCGCCGCGCCGTCGAGCTGCTCGGCGACCCGCACCTGGCGTACCCGGTGATCCACGTGACGGGCACGAACGGCAAGACGTCGACCGCGCGCACCATCGAGAGCATCGTCCGGGCGCACGGTCTGCGCACCGGCCTGATGACGAGCCCGCACCTGGTGTCGATCCGGGAACGCATCGTGGTCGACGGCCAGCCGATCGCGGCGGACCGGTTCGTCGAGAACTGGGACGACATCGCCCCGGTGCTCGAGATCACCGACCGCGAGCTCGCCGACAAGGGCGAACTCCCGCTGACCTTCTTCGAGGCGCTCACCGTGCTCGCCCTGGCGTGCTTCGCCGAGGCACCGGTGGACGTCGCCGTGATCGAGGTCGGGATGGGCGGCGAGTGGGACTCCACCAACGTCGTGCAGAGCCAGGTGTCGGTGTTCACGCCGATCGCCATCGACCACGCGAAGCAGCTCGGTGCCACCGTGGCCGAGATCGCCCGCACCAAGTCGGGCATCGTCAAGCCGTCGTCCTCCGTGGTGTCGAGCCGGCAGGTCCCCGAGGCCCTCGCCGAACTCGAGCGCGCCGCCGAGCTCACCGAGTCCACCCTGGCCGTCGAGGGCACCGGGTTCAGCGTCGTCGACGTCACCCCGGCCGTGGGCGGACAGCTCATCACCGTGCAGGGCATCGCCGGCCGCTACGACGACCTGTTCCTGCCGCTGTTCGGCCGGCACCAGGCCGAGAACGCCGCCGTGGCGATCGCGGCGGTCGAGTCGTTCCTCGGCCGCGGGGCCCAGGCCCTCGACGAGGACGTCCTGTCCGAGGGCATCGCCGGCACGACCAGCCCCGGTCGCCTGCAGCCCATCGCGACCGACCCGACCGTCGTCGTCGACGCCGCGCACAACCCGCACGGTGCGAAGGCCCTGGCCGAGGCGCTGCCGGTGGCGTTCCCCTCCGAGCACGTCGTCGGCGTCGTCGGGATCCTCGGCGACAAGGACGCCCGCGGGTTCGTCCGCGCGCTCAAGGACACCGTCGCGACGTTCGTCGTGACGCAGCCGCCGGGGGAGCGAGCGCTCGACGCGGACGAGTTCGCCCGTGTCGTCGTCGACGAGGTCGGCGAGGACCGCGTCGTCGTCGAGCCGTCCCTGGCGTCCGCGCTGCAGGAAGCGCGCAGCCTGGCCGACGAGGCGGACGCCGAGGACGCCCTCGTGCTCGTCGCGGGCTCCATCGTGATGGTGGGCGCGGTCATGGACCTCGTGCACCGCGAAGGCGAGGCGAAGTGACGGACGCACCACGGGCCTCCCGGCCGGGCCGCGCACCGCGCACCCGGAAGCCGCGCCGCGAACGCGGGGCGCAGGAGAGCCTGCTCTCGATCACGCTGGTGCTCGAGGCGATCATGTTCTTCTTCCCCATGCTCGTCGTCTTCGGCAAGGGCACGCTGCCGCCCGCCGCGGCCTTCGGCGGCGGCATCGGCGCGATCATCGTCCTCGCAGCTGCCTCACGTCTGACGGGCAACCGGGCCGGTGTATGGTTCGGGTGGCTGCTGCAGGCGGCCATCCTCGCCACCGGGTTCATCGAACCGTTCATGTTCGCGGTCGCCGTGGTGTTCCTGGCGCTGTGGGTCTTCTGCTTCGTCAAGGGCGGTCAACTGGACCGTCAGAACGCCGCGCGCCGAGCGGCCATGGGCGAGGACTGACCACCACATTCGACCCCGAACACAGGGAGTACTGCGTGTCCGACTTCGAAGAGACCCTCGTCCTCGTCAAGCCCGACGGCGTCGCCCGCCAGCTGACCGGTGAGATCCTCCGCCGGATCGAGGCGAAGGGCTACGAGCTCGTCGACCTGAAGATGCTCACCGCACCGCGTGACCTGCTCGACGCGCACTACGAGGAGCACCAGGGCAAGCCGTTCTTCGAGCCGCTCGTCGAGTTCATGCAGTCCGGTCCCGTCGTCGCCGTGCGCGTCGCCGGCAACGGTGCGATCGCGGGCTTCCGCTCGCTCGCCGGCACCACCGACCCGACCTCCGCCGCGCCCGGCACCATCCGTGGTGACCTCGGCCGCGACTGGGGCCTCAAGGTGCAGCAGAACCTGGTCCACGGTTCGGACAGCCCCGAGTCGGCTGCGCGCGAGCTCGCGCTCTGGTTCGCCTGAGCGGCGGGGACGACGTGACGAACAACGACCGACCCACCAAGAACGAGCGGCGTCAGCACGCCCGAGAGGTCGCGCGCCAGCGCGCCGACGCCGAGAAGCGCCGCAAGCGCCGCAACAAGTGGTTCCTGCAGGGCGGCATCGGTCTGGGCATCGTGGCGATCGCCGCGATCATCGCGATCGTCGTGGTGAACGTGAACAACGCGCCCGTGGTGTCCGCAGCGGGGCCGAAGAACATGGCCACCGGCGCGATCCAGTTCACCGGCCAGGACGGCAGGGTCACCCCGGTGACCACGCCGGCCGTCTCCCCGACGGGCTCGGCCTCGCCGGTCCCGACGGCGAACAGCGACGGCGCCGTGACGGTCACCGAGTACGTCGACTGGGCCTGCCCGGTCTGCAAGCAGTTCGAGGCGGCCTACTCCGACCAGATCCTCGACAAGGTGAAGTCGGGCGACGCGACCCTGGCGATCCAGCCGGTGTCGATCCTCGACCGCAGCTACGCGGGCTCCCGCTACGCCAGCCGTGCCGCGAACGCCGCCATGTGCGTGGCGAACTACGCGCCGGACAAGTTCCTCGACGTGCAGACGCAGTTCTTCGAGAACCAGCCGGCCGAGGGCACCAAGGGCCTGACGAACTCCGAGATCGCGAAGCTCGTCAAGGCGGGCGGCGCGACCGGTTCGGACCTGTCCGAGTGCCTGTCGTCCGAGCAGTTCAAGGGTTGGGTGACGAAGTCCACGCAGGCCGTCACCACGAACGAGGCGCTCGCGGGCACGCAGGGCTTCGGCACGCCGACGATCGTCGTCGACGGCAAGCGCCTGGACGACCTGAGCACCGTCATCACCGCGATCGACGCCGCGGCGAAGTAGCACTCCCCGAACGACCGACGGCCCTCGCTCCCATCCGGGAGCGGGGGCCGTTCGTCGTGCGGCGGGCGGGCGGTCGCGCCGCGAGGACGCGGCGGGACGGTGCGCACGGCTAGGACGCCCTGCCGTGCTTCCGGACGAAGGCCGCGAACGCGTCGACGTCGGCGAGGGACGCCGCGCCGTCCGCGTTGTACTGCTCGCCGTCGACGATGATCGTCGGCGTGCTCGTGATCCCGTCGAGCGACGAGTTCGGCACCGGGTCGTTCATCGCCCGGTTCGTGGCGTCGGCGACCCACCCGGCGAAGTCCTGCCGGGTGATGCAGGGTGCCACGGCCGGATCCGTCGCCCCGGCCTGGCGCGCGAGGGACGCCAGCTCGTCGTTCGTGAGTCCGCGCGTGCTCTCCGAGGGCTGGTGTTCGTAGAGCGAGCTGTTGAACGCCAGGAACGCGTCCGGGTCGTGGTCCGCCACACAGGCGGCAGCCGCAGCCGACCGGGTGGAGTACCGCGATCCGAGCGACACGCGGTCGAGCAGCCCGAGCGGATGCAGCTCGAGGGTCGCGGTGCCGTCCTCGACCCACTGTCGGATCCGGGGCATCTGGGCCGTCTCGAACTGGTTGCAGTACGGGCACATGTAGTCCGCGTAGATCGTGATCGCGGCCTTGGAGCCGTCCTGCTCGGTCGGCGTCGGGGTCCCACCATCGGGCACCGCCCGGGTCTCGACGGGCACGATCCTGCCGTGCACCCCGGTGAGCAGGACGCCGTCGCTCGCCGTGTTCCGCGGACCCGGCCCGGCGGGCTGCACGGAGTTCGCGATCACCAGGACGACGACCGCGACCACCGCGAGGCTCCCGACGACGATCCCGCTGATGCCGAGTGTGCGGAGGCGCCGGCGTCGAGACTGCTCCGCGGCCCGCGCCGCTCGCGCACGTTCCCGTGCGGCGTCCCGGCGTGCCCTGCTGCTCTCGTGCTCGCTCATCGATCCCGAGCGTAGGGGCAGCGGGGACGGCTCAGAAGCTGGTGAGCACCGCGGGGAACTTGATGATGATCGTGACGATGATGACCAGGTAGTTCGCCAGCGCGAACGCCCAGCTGAAGGGCAGGAGCGACCGCCCGACGCGCTGCGCCCCGGCGCCGAAGCGACCCTGCGCCGTGTTCCAGATGGTGAACACCCAGAACATCGGGATGGTCATCGACCAGACGAGCATGCACCACGGGCACAGGGCACCGATGACGAAGACGGTCTGCGTGAACAGCCAGGTCACGAACACCCATGCCAGGAAGACACCGGCGTTGAAGACGATCCAGAACCAGCGCGAACCGTTCCGGAACCCGGCGAGCAGCAGCACCGCGACGGCGATCGGGGCGACGAACCCCATGACGCCGAGCAGCGGGTTCGGGAACCCGAACAGGTGCCCCTGCCAGCTGGCCATCACGTCGGAGCAGTTGATGAACGGGTTCACGTCACAGCTCAGGACGGCCTTCGGGTTCTGGTACTTCGTGAACTCGTCGAGGACGAGCCGGAACGAGCCGAACAGGCCGACGATCCCGGTGACGAGCAGGAAGACCGCCATCGCGATCGGACGACGGGGGGCAGGGGCAGACGCGGTCACGCGGTCATCATCGCATGCGGGTTCCGGTGCTTTCCGGGTGCGGCATGCGATAATGCCTGGAGGTCGTGCGGCCAACCGCACACCGAAGAGAGCTTTCCGAGTGACGCCCCACCGGGCCGAACCCGGACGATCAGGTGCGGTGAGAGCGCACTGTGGTCGGGCAGCGTCACTCCGACGCCGAGCCGGACCGGGCCGGGTGCCCGGACCGGAACGGGCGCGGACGCAACGAGAAGTTGACGCGGACCGATCACGAGACAGCGAGCGCGGGGGCGTCGACGCCGCCCGCCACGACACAGAATTCCCGCCACCCGAAAGGGTGCGAGTGGGGCCGAGGAGTGCACCAGTCCATGGTGGAGCAGAACAACGACAACACGACCAACGACGAGAACGCGCCGAAGCGCCGGAGCCGCCTGTTCGGCGGTCGCCGCGCCCGGTCGTCCGGCCAGGAGGCCCGTGGGGGCGCCGAGCAGGTACCCCACGCCGACGAGACCCTCGCGCTGACGGGCGGCGCTGACGCCCGTCCCGCGGCCGGCGTCGCGTCGGCCGGTTCGCCGGACTCTCCCGATTCGCCGGACTCGCCCGACTCCCCGGCCTCGCCGGCGTCGCCCGTCGAGCCGACCGACACCGGGGCGGTCTCCGTCGAGGTCGAGGCCGTCGCCGACAGCGGTGCCGAGCCGCACGACGTGAGCACGCTGACCGGTGACCTGCCGGTCGTGACGGGCGACCAGTCGGCGACCGCGACCGACGGGGCGGACGCGGACCGCGCCTCCCGTCCGGCCGATGCCGCACCGACGGCCGAGGCGAGCGACGACGCAGCACCCGCTGACGAGCCGTTCGTGCCGAAGGCCACGAGCACGCTCAGCCTGATCTTCCACGCGCCGGTGCTGCCGGAGCTGCCGCAGCGCGCGCCCCGGTTCGAGCGCGACCGCGATCGTGACCGCGACCGCGACCGTGACGAGGACGACCGCTACGACCGCGAGGATCGGTTCGACCGCGACCGCGATCGCGACCGTGACGACCGCGACGACCAGGGCGGCTCGCGCCGTCGCTCGCGTCGCCGTGGTTCGAGCGCCGACCGCGAGGCCCGCGAGCCGCGCGACCACCAGGAGCCGCGCCGCCGCGAGCCGGAGCTCATCACCGAGCCGCAGCGCATCAAGGGCTCGACCCGGCTCGAGGCGAAGAAGCAGCGCCGTCGTGACGGCCGCGATGCCGGACGCCGCCGTCAGGTGGTCAGCGAGGACGAGTTCCTCGCCCGCCGCGAGAGCGTCGACCGCCAGATGATCGTCCGCTCCAGCTCGTCGACGATCGAGATCGGCGTGCTCGAGGACGGCATCCTCGCCGAGCACTACATCACCAAGTCCGAGAACGTGTCGCTCATCGGCAACGTCTACCTCGGCAAGGTGCAGAACGTCCTGCCCTCGATGGAGGCGGCGTTCGTCGACATCGGTCGTGGCCGGAACGCCGTGCTCTACGCCGGTGAGGTCGACTGGAACTCCGTCGAGACCGGCAACCACGGTCGCCGCATCGAAGCAGCGCTCAAGCCGGGCGACAAGGTCCTCGTGCAGGTCACCAAGGACCCGGTCGGCCACAAGGGTGCGCGCCTCACCAGCCAGATCTCGCTGCCGGGTCGCTACCTGGTCTACGTGCCGAACGGCTCGATGAACGGGATCTCGCGCAAGCTGCCGGACACCGAGCGTGCCCGACTGAAGAAGATCCTGAAGGAGGTCCTGCCGGAGCACGCGGGCGTAATCGTGCGCACCGCTGCCGAGGGTGCGACCGAGGAGCAGCTCACCCGCGACGTGCAGCGCCTGACCAGCCAGTGGGAGGCCATCCAGAAGAAGGTCGCCGGTGGCCACGCCCCGGTGATGCTGCACTCCGAGCCCGACCTGCTCATCAAGATCGTCCGCGACGTCTTCAACGAGGACTTCACGAAGCTGATCATCGACGGCGAGGCCGCCGGCGGCACCATCGACGAGTACCTGTCGGCCGTCGCCCCGGACCTCAAGGACCGCGTCGTCCGGTACGAGGGCCCCGACTCCTTCGAGGAGTTCCGCCTCAACGAGCAGATCGACAAGGCGCTCGACCGCAAGGTCTGGCTGCCCTCCGGTGGTTCGCTCGTCATCGACCGCACCGAGGCCATGACGGTCGTCGACGTCAACACGGGCAAGTTCGTCGGTTCCGGCGGCAACCTCGAGGAGACGGTCACGAAGAACAACCTCGAGGCCGCCGAGGAGATCGTCCGGCAGCTCCGCCTGCGGGACATCGGCGGCATCATCGTCGTCGACTTCATCGACATGGTGCTCGAGGAGAACCGCGACCTCGTGCTCCGCCGCCTGGTGGAGTGCCTGAGCCGCGACCGGACGAAGCACCAGGTCGCCGAGATCACCTCGCTCGGCCTCGTGCAGATGACCCGCAAGAAGATCGGTGTCGGCCTGCGCGAGTCCCTCGACGAGGTCAACGCCAAGATCAACGACAACAACGCCGACCCGGGCCCGAGCAAGGGTCGCCGCAAGGGCCGTGGCGGGAACGGCAACGAGAACGGCCGGTCCGGCAACGGCGGGAACGGCGGCAACGGCAACGGGAACTCCGGTTCGTCGGGGTCGTCGGGGCCGTCGCACGGCGCGTCCAGCCAGGCGCACCAGATCACGGACGACGTGAAGAACGCGCTGTCGCGGATCGCCGCCTCGACCCTGTCGCACGACGAGCAAGAGGCAGCGGCGGCTGCCGTGACCGCGACGGAGACCACGGCACCGTCGTCGGCCGACGCGTCGACCGGCACGGACAGCACGGGTGGCGAACAGCCGACCGGTTCGAAGCGTCGTCGTCGTGGCCGTGGAAGCCGCGGGGGAGACCAGCAGAACGGCGACCAGCAGGCGGCCGCGCAGGCCGAGGCCGCCGAGCAGTCGGACGCACCGGAGTCCTCGGCAACCGCCGAGCCCGCCGTGGTCGTCGAGCCAGAGGCGCACGCGCCGAAGGCCGCTGCTCCGGCCGTCACGGAGCCCGCTGCCGCACCGAAGGCGAAGGCCCCGGCCCGCCGTCGCGTGAGCTCGAGCGCCACCGTGACCCCGACCGACAACACCGTCGCGATCCTGGACATCCCGATCGCCGCGGCGCCCAAGCGCGAGCCCCGCGCGGTCGCCCCGGACGCCGAGTCCCTGCTCGACTCGGTGCTCCAGGCGCTCCCGGAGCCGAAGCAGCCCGGACAGGGGCGCTCGCGTTCCCGCCGGGTCTCGTCGCCGAGCATCAGCGCTCCGGCCACGCCGACGGAGGAGCCGACCGACGACGCCGACGGCTCCGACGGCGCAGTGATCCTGGGGAACTGACGTGACGAACCCGGGCGACCCGCAGCAGCAGCGTGGGTACTACGGTGCGGGCTGGTCCCAGCCCGCACCGCCCGGCCCGGGTGCCCAGCAGCCCGGTGGCCCCGTGCCGCCGCAGCAGGGCGGTGTGCCGCAGTACGGGCGTCAGCCCGGTGCCGGTGCGCCGTACGCCCCGCCGCGGCCGCCCCGTGCCCCGGCAGACCCGCGTCGGGCCTTCGCGCCCGGAGCCTCGGTGACGAACACGGCCGGCGCGCTCATCGCCGTGGTGGCGCTGGTGCTCGTCGAGTTCGTGTCCGGGCTCTTCGGGCTGCTCGGCACCTCGCTCGTGGTCAGTCCGTTCCGGCACTACGGCGCCGGCACGAGCCTGCTCGGCAGCTTCACGACCGGGGTCTTCGTGGCGCCGTTCCCGTACTACGTCGGCGCGTTCCTGGCCCTGGCGTTCCTGACGCCGATCGACCGCCGCAGTCCGCTGCCGAGGCTCCTGCTCCGCGTGGTCCTCGCCGGCGCCGCTGGCACGGTGGCCCTGATGCTCGTCGGGGTCTTCACCGGGTCGCTCGGAGCGACCACCGCCGGCGCCTCCCAGCTCGTCATCGACGTGGTCACGCGGCCGCTGCAGAACGGTCTGCCGTTCACGGTGATGCTCCTGGCGACCGCCACGGCGGCCTGGCTCTGGCTCGGTCGACCGCGCCGCGGACGAGGCCCGTCGACGACCCTGGGCATGCCGGGCACCGTCCGACCCGCCGACGCGGTGCCGCCGTCGACGATCCAGCAGCAGCCCCAGCAGCAGCCCCCGGCGAACCCCTGGGGCGGTCCAGCGCCCCGCTGAGCCCGCCCGCGGCCCCTCGCACGGTGCGAGGCCCCCGCCGACCCGTGCGAGGTTCCGTACTCGGTGCGCCCGTCTCCGCGTCGCACGGAGTACGGAACCTCGCACCGTGCGCGCGGCCCTGCGAGCCGGCGGCGCGCCGTGCGAGGTGCCGCGCGGGGCGGACCCGAACCGGGCCTCCCGGCCGCCCTGACGCGCTGTCAGCGGCTGCGCTTGTCCCGCTGCGCCACGCGCAGCCCACTGCGGATCAACCGCAGCACGAGCTCGCGACCGGTCACCGCCGAGGCGCCCGCGGCCACCAGTTCGTCGTACCGCGAGAGCGGGACGTCGTAGTGGTCGTGGTCGAACGCACGGCGCGGCACACCGGCCCGCGCAGCGAACGCGTGGAGTTCCGCGTAGGATTCATCACTGACGAGGTGCGACCACAGTGTGTCGTGGGCGGGCCACGTCGGTGGGTCGATCAACACGGTCACCGTGCAATCGTACGGGTGTCGCCGTTTGACCGGACCCAGGGTGATCGAGTATTCTCGGTCCCTGGTGTCAGCGGGCCGTTCTGCCTGCGTCGCCGATCGGGCCCGGCCTTCCCGGGAGCCGCTCGTGCAGAAGTGGGCACCCGAGACTTCCCTCAAGCAGAGTTACGTAAGGATTTCCACGTGGTTTACGCAGTAGTGCGCGCCGGCGGCCGTCAGGAGAAGGTCGAGGTCGGCACCATCCTGACCATCGACCGTGCCAAGGCGGACGACAAGGGCAACATCGACCTCGCCCCCGTGCTCCTCGTGGACGGTGACAAGATCACGTCGGCGGCTTCCGAGCTCGCGAACGTGACCGTCACCGCCGAGGTGCTCGACGACCTCCGTGGTCCCAAGGTCATCATCCAGAAGTTCAAGAACAAGACCGGGTACAAGAAGCGCCAGGGTTTCCGCGCTGAGCTGACCCGCGTCAAGATCACCAAGATCGCGTAAGGGAGTCAACTCATGGCACACAAGAAGGGTGCGAGTTCCACTCGCAACGGTCGTGACTCGAACGCACAGCGCCTCGGCGTGAAGCGCTTCGGTGGCGAGGTCGTCAACGCCGGCGAGATCATCGTCCGTCAGCGTGGGACCCACTTCCACCCGGGCGCCAACGTCGGCCGCGGTGGCGACGACACGCTGTTCGCCCTCTCGTCCGGTTCGGTCGAGTTCGGCACCAAGGGTGGCCGCAAGGTCATCAACATCGTCAACGCGTAGTCGTTCGAACGACTGCAGCTGGAGGGGCGGGCCGAGTGCCCGCCCCTCCTTCGCTTTTCCCGCCGACGATCCCGTCGGCACAACGAAACACCAGGAGTGGACCCATGGCGACCTTCGTCGACCGCGTGACCCTGCACCTCAGCGCGGGGCACGGCGGCAACGGCTGCGTGTCGGTCCGCCGTGAGAAGTTCAAGCCCCTCGCCGGGCCCGACGGCGGCAACGGCGGTGACGGCGGCGACATCGTGCTCGTGGCCGACCCGCAGGTGACGACGCTGCTCGGCTACCACCGTTCCCCGCACCGCTCGTCGAAGAACGGGCAGCCCGGCATGGGCGACCACCGCAGCGGTGTCAGCGGCGAGGTCCTCGAGCTCCCGATGCCCGTCGGCACCGTGGTGTACGACGAGTCCGGCGACGTCATCGCCGACCTCACCGAGCCCGGCATGCGCGTCGTCGTGGCCCCCGGTGGACAGGGCGGCCTCGGCAACGCGGCGCTCTCCACCACGAAGCGCAAGGCCCCCGGCTTCGCGCTGCTCGGCACCGAGGGCTGGGCGGGGGACATCAGCCTCGAGCTGAAGACCATCGCCGACGTCGCCCTCGTCGGGTTCCCGAGCGCCGGCAAGTCCTCGCTCATCGCCGCCGTCTCCGCCGCCAAGCCGAAGATCGCGGACTACCCGTTCACGACCCTCACCCCGAACCTCGGTGTCGTCGAGTCCGGTGACACCCGGTTCACCGTCGCCGACGTCCCCGGTCTGATCGAGGGCGCGTCCGAGGGCAAGGGCCTGGGCCTCGAGTTCCTGCGCCACGTCGAGCGGTGCGAGGCGCTGCTCCACGTCATCGACTGCGCCACGCTCGACCCGGGCCGCGACCCGATCAGCGACCTCGACGTCATCCTCGGCGAGCTCGAGCGCTACCCGGTCCCCGAGGGCCAGGTGCCGCTGCTCGAGCGCCCGCAGCTCATCGCCCTGAACAAGATCGACGTGCCCGAGGCGCAGGAGCTCGCCGAGTTCGTCACCGCCGAGCTCGAGGGCCGCGGCTACCGCGTCTTCCCGATCTCCACGGCGTCCCGCAAGGGGCTCCGTGAGCTGACCTTCGCCCTGGCCGACATCGTCGAGCAGGCCCGCGCCGCCCGTGCGGCCGAGCCCGTGCCGGAGCGCATCGTGCTCCGCCCCCGCTCGGTCAACGAGAAGCCGTTCACCGTGCGCGCCGAGGGCGGCGAGGAGCACCGCTTCTACCGCGTCCGCGGCGCCAAGCCGGAGCGCTGGGTGCAGCAGACCGACTTCACCAACGAAGAGGCGATCGGCTACCTGGCCGACCGGCTCGCGAAGCTCGGCGTCGAGGACGGCCTGTTCAAGGCCGGAGCCGTCGCCGGCTCGACCGTCGTCATCGGTGGCGACGGCGGCATGGTGTTCGACTGGGAGCCCACGCTCACGTCGACCGCGGAGCTCATCACGAGCGCCCGTGGCACCGACGCCCGCATCGGTGCGACCTCGCGTCCGACCCGCAACGAGCGGCGCGAGGAGTACTTCGAGCGGATGGACGCCAAGGCGGCCGCCCGGGCCGAGCTCGAGCAGGAGCGCGTCTCCGGGCTCTGGGTGGACGACGACGTGGTGACCAGCGACCAGCTCGGCACCAGCGAGCAGGTCGAGACCAGCGACCAGAAGGACTGACCACGGCATGACCGACACGACCGCCCGCACCGACCTCGGACCCGTCACCCGGCGCGAGGACATCCCGCGTGCGCGGCGGATCGTGGTCAAGGTCGGCTCGTCCTCGGTCAGCGGTGACGCCGCCGGCCAGATCGGCCCCCTGGTGGACGCCCTGGCCGCCGCCTACGGTCGGGGGACCGAGGTCGTGCTCGTGTCGTCCGGCGCGATCGCGACCGGTTTCCCGTTCCTCGGACTCGAGGGCCGACCGGACGACCTCGCCACGCAGCAGGCTGCGGCGGCCACCGGGCAGAACGTCCTGATGTTCCGGTACCAGAAGGAACTCGATCGGCACGGCGTCGTCGCGGCGCAGATCCTGCTCACTGCCGGTGACCTGCAGAACCCCACACACCGGGTGAACGCCCAGCGCGCCATCGACCGCTTGCTCGCCCTGCGCGTGCTCCCGATCGTGAACGAGAACGACACCGTCGCCACGCACGAGATCCGCTTCGGCGACAACGACCGGCTCGCGGCCCTGGTGGCCCGGCTGCTCGGGGCCGACGCCCTCGTGCTGCTCTCCGACGTCGAGGCGCTCTACACGGCGCCCCCGGAGCAGCCCGGCGCGACCCGCATCGACGAGGTGCCGTTCGGCGACGAGCTGACCGGGGTCACCTTCGGCTCGATCGGCACCGCCGGCGTCGGCACCGGGGGAGCGGGGACCAAGGTCGCCGCCGCGCGGCTCGCGGCCGAGGCGGGCACCGCGGTGCTCGTGACCGACACGGCGCTGGTCGACCGCGCGTTGGCGGGCGAACACCTCGGCACCTGGTTCCACGCCGCGCCGCGTCCCTGAGACGGGTTGCGCCCGGAGTGGTCACGACTCACCGTCGGGGCGCGGTCGTGTGGTCGGGAACCGTCGGCGCGGGCGTCGCGGAGCGACGGCCTGTGACCGCTCGCGTGGTGCGGGACGACGTGTCGTGACCGACCGACGGGGTGGACGCGACCGTCTGGAGGTCCGGTGCGGCTCCCGAGGGCCGGTGGCGGGCCTCCAGGCGGTCACGACTCCCCGTCGGGGCGCGGTCGTGTGGTCGGGAACCGTCGGCGCGGGCGTCGCGGAGCGACGATCTGTGACCGCTCGGCGGGCGGGGGACGACGTGTCGTGACCGGTCGACGCGGCCAGCCGCCGGGGTGGACGCGACCATCTGGAGGTCCGGTGCGGGTCCCGGGGGCCGGTGGCGGGCCTCCAGGCGGTCACGACTCCCCGTCGGGGCGCGGTCGTGTGGTCGGGAACCGTCGGTGCGGTCGGCGCGGAGCGACGGCCTGCGACCGTTCGCGTGGTGCGGGACGACGTGTCGTGACCGACCCACGGGGTGGACGCGACCGCCTGGAGGCCCGGTGCGGGTCCCGGGACCGGTGGCGGGCCTCCAGGCGGTCACGACTCCCCGTCGGGCGCGGTCGTGTGGTCGGGAACCGTCGGTGCGGGCGTCGCGGAGCGACGGTCTGCGACCGCTCACGTGGTGCGGGACGACGTGTCGTGACCGGTCGACGCGGCCACCCGCCGGGGTGGACGCGACCGCCTGGAGGTCCGGTGCGGGTCCCGGAGGCCGGTGGCGGGCCTCCAGGCGGTCACGACTCACCGTCGGGGCGCGGTCGTGTGGTCGGGAACCGTCGATACGGTCGGCGCGGAGCGACGATCTATGACCGCTCGGCGGGCGGGGACGACGCGTCGTGACCGGTGGTCGGGCGGACCGGGCCCGGAGGCACGGCGAGTGTCCGGAACGCCCGTCACGAACCGAGGGACGGACCTACAATCGGTCCATGTCGTCGATCGCGCCCGCCCCGACCCTGACCGACAAGCTCGTGGCCGCTCGGGCCGCCTCGTCGGCGCTCGCGACCGCGACGACCGCCGTCAAGGACGCGGCCCTCGGTGCGATCGCCTCGGCGGTGCGTGCCGCGACCGACGAGATCGTCGCCGCGAACCACGACGACCTCGTCGCCGGCGAGGACGGCGGACTCTCGTCCGGGCTGCTCGACCGGCTGCGACTCGACCCCGTCCGGATCGAAGCCCTCGCCGCCGCGGTCGAGCACGTCGTCGGGCTGACCGACCCCGTGGGGGAGCACCTGCGCGGGTCGCAGCTGCCGAACGGACTCCAGCTCACCCAGGTGCGCGTGCCGTTCGGTGTCGTCGGGGCGATCTACGAGGCACGCCCGAACGTCACCGTCGACATCGCCTCGCTCGCGCTCAAGTCGGGCAACGCCGTAGTGCTCCGTGGCGGATCGGCGGCCCGGCACACGAACGCCGTGCTCGTCGCCCGGATCCAGGACGCGGTCGAGTCGGTCGGCCTGCCCCGCGACCTGGTGCAGACCATCGACGAGTTCGGCCGCGCCGGTGCCACCGAGCTCATGCGCGCACGTGGCCTGGTCGACGTGCTGATCCCGCGGGGGAGCGCCGCACTCATCCAGACCGTCGTCACCGAGTCGCAGGTGCCCGTCATCGAGACCGGTGCGGGCGTCGTGCACGTGTTCCTCGACGCCTCCGCGCCGGAGCAGCGTGCGGTCGACATCGTCCTGAACAGCAAGGTGCAGCGGCCGAGCGTGTGCAACGCCCTCGAGACCCTCCTGGTGCACGAGGCCGCGGCCGAACGACTCCTGCCGGTGCTGGCCGACCGGTTGCGGGCGTCCGGTGTGACGCTGCGCGGTGACGACGCCACGCGGGCGATCGTGCCCGGGGTGCTCCGTGCCACCGACGACGACTGGGCGACCGAGTCGATGGACCTCGACCTGTCGATCCGCGTCGTGCCCGACGTCGACGCGGCGATGGCGCACATCGCACGGTGGTCGACGCACCACACGGAGTCGATCGTCACGAACGACGTCGACACCGCCGAACGGTTCCTGGCGACCGTCGACTCGGCGGTCGTGATGGTGAACGCGTCGACCCGGTTCACCGACGGCGGCGAGTTCGGTTTCGGGGCCGAGGTCGGCATCTCCACGCAGAAGCTGCACGCGCGCGGTCCGATGGGCCTGCCGGAGCTGACGAGCACGAAGTGGATCGTGCGCGGCTCCGGGCAGATCCGCGGCTAGACTGAACGGCGTCTTTCCCCGACCGAACGGAGCACGAACGATGACCCTCCTCGCAGAAGCTGCTGAGCACGCCTCCGGGGCGCCCGCGTTCGTGTTCCCCATGGTCGGCGCCCTCTTCTTCATCTTCCTCGGCTTCGTGACCTGGAGCTTCCGTGACGTGGCCTACCGTCACTCCCAGAAGTTCGAGGCCACCCGCCACCACGAGACGGGTGTCGACGAGTTCGGCCACACCAAGATCTGACCGACCACTCGATGCTCGAGACCACCGGACGGCCACGCATCGGCGTGATGGGTGGCACGTTCGACCCCATCCACCACGGGCACCTGGTCGCGGCGTCCGAGGTGGCGCGGGCGTTCGACCTCGACGAGGTCGTCTTCGTCCCCACCGGACAGCCGTACATGAAGTCCGACGTCACCGACGCCGAGCACCGGTACCTGATGACCGTGATCGCCACCGCGTCGAACCCGATGTTCACCGTCAGCCGCGTGGACATCGACCGCCCGGGGCCGACGTACACCGTCGACACCCTGCGGGATCTGCACGAACAGCGACCAGATGCCCAGCTCGTCTTCATCTCGGGCGCAGATGCCGTTCAGCAGATCGTCGACTGGAAAGACCATGATGGTCTCTGGGACCTCGCGCACTTCGTGGCCGTGACGCGTCCGGGACACGCCTTGAGCCTCACCGGATTGCCCGAGCGGGACGTAAGCTTGCTCGAAGTCCCTGCACTGGCCATATCCTCGACGGATTGCCGTGACCGGGTTCGACGGGGGTTCCCCGTCTGGTACTTGGTTCCCGACGGTGTCGTCCAGTACATCTCCAAGCACCATCTGTATCGGAGCGTTGCATGAGTTCGTCCGACGCGCAGCCGCCCCTGTCGCGGCGCCAGGCGCGCGAGCGGGAGCGTGCCGCCGCGGCCGGTTCGCAGCCCGCGACGCCGCCCCCGACCGTCGCCGCACCCGCCGCCGAGACCCCTGAGTCCCGCCGTCCCGGGTCGCACGTCGCCCCGGCCCCCGGTGGCCCCGCCCAGTCGTCCGCGCCGGCGTCGGCGCAGACCGCTCCGGCGTCTGCCTCGTCCGTCCCGGCGTCGGCGCCCGCGGCCGGTGTGCCGCCGTTCCCGCCTGCCTCCGCGACCGAGATCGTCCCCGGCAGCGGTGGACTCACCCGTCGGCAGATCCGGCAGCTCCGCGCCGCCGAGCGCCAGGCGGTGCAGCCGGTCCCGCTGCAGGACCCCACGCCCCAGTCGTCCGACCGCACCGTCGAGGACGTCCTCGGGTCGGTGGACACGATCGACCCCACCGCCGGGCCGCAGAGTGCTCCGGACGCCGAGGCCACGCACGACGAGCAGCCCGCTGCCCCGACGGTCCTCGACCAGGCCGCGGTCGCCCAGGCCACCGAGGCCGACGGCTCCCCGGACGCGCTCGAGCCCCTCGACGAAGCCGCCGCGCACGCCGAGGAGCCCCGCCGCCACCGGTCGACGTGGTCGCCGCCCGCCGACGTCACCGACTCCGACACGCCGGCGACCGACGTCCCCGAGTCGGATGCGCCGGTGGACGACGCCCCTGCGGACGAGACGACCGACGTCGCCCCGGCGGACGAGCCGTCCGAGGATGCACCCGCTCCCGCTGCCGGGTCGCAGCCCGCCGTCACGCCGGTGCCGATCCCGACGAACACCGCCGCAGCGACCCCCGCGGTGTTCCCGCTCTCGCTCGACGCCGAGGACGACGACACCAACGAGGTGCCGCTGCCCGAGCCCGCCACCGAAGCTCCGAAGGTCCCCGCCGCGTTCCAGCGCCCGACCGAGCCGAAGCCGGTGACCACGGCCTTCGCGCCGCCCGCCGGCCACTGGTCCCAGCAGGCGCACGACTCGAACGACTCCGAGGTGCACGACGCCGAGACCGGCACCCGTCGCGTCGCGGTGACGAACACGAACGCGATCATCCTGCCGAACTCGGCCCTGGCAGACCCCACCGGCGCCCTGAACGCGACGGGCGAGGTGATCCTGACGGGGTCGATCGACCTGCCGGCATCGCTGTCGTCGACGGGGTCGCACCGGCCGATCGACGGCGCCGAGGTCGACCGCCTGCTCGAGCAGCAGGACGAGCAGCCCGACACCGACGCCAGCCCGGTCCGGGCCAGCCGCGCGGTGTCCAGCCACACCTCGACCCGCCAGGTCGTGCTCGCCGCCGCCAAGCCGAAGGAGTCGCGCACGCCGCTGATCCTCGGTGTCACGGTCGGCGCGGTCGGACTGGCTGCGGCCGGTGTCATCATCACCGCACTGCTCACCACCCACGCGTTCGGCGGCTGACCGCTGCCGTCCCCGACGTCCGTTCTCCACCACCCCGCCGACCCTGGCCTGGCCGCTGTCGGCGGGGTGGCTTATGATCGTGACCCATCAAGCGAACCGGCTGTCCGTCGGTTCGACGACCGGAAGGAATCCGTGACCGCCTCCACTCGCGCACTGGAACTCGTGCAGGCCGCAGCACTCGCGGCCGACGCCAAGCAGGCCGAGGACCTCGTCGCTCTCGACGTGACCGGGCCGTTGCAGCTCACGGACGTGTTCCTGCTCGCAACCGGTCGGAACGAGCGCAACGTGCAGTCCATCGCCGATGCCGTTGAAGAACGCCTCCTCGAGCTCGGTGCCAAGACGCTCCGCCGCGAAGGCCGTACCGAGGGCCGCTGGGTCCTCATCGACTTCGGCGAGATCATCGTGCACGTCTTCCACGACGAAGACCGCCAGTACTACTCGCTCGAGCGTCTCTGGGCCGACTGCCCGACGATCCCGCTCGAGCTCCCGGTGGACCACACCGCCTGATCAGCGACGCGCCCGGGTGACGGCTTCGATTTCGTCGCCCGGCGTTCGCATGGTGTACGCTTCTATGGTGCCTCCGGGGAACCGGTTGGTACGAAAGCAGCACGATCTGGGTCTGTGGCGCAGCTGGTAGCGCACCTGCATGGCATGCAGGGGGTCAGGGGTTCGAGTCCCCTCAGATCCACCCTCAACCCCGTCGTTCCTCGGAACGGCGGGGTTTTTCGTGCGCCCGTCAGGCCTCGGCGGCCCGATACGCTGAGCGCATGAGCAACGACGCGCCGCTGTCCGGGTCCCCGCTGACGATCGCCTCCGCCGGGTACACGGCCGACATCGCCACCGTCGGAGCGACACTGCGGACCCTGCGGCACGAGGGCCGAGACCTGGTCGTCCCGTTCGACGCCGACGAGGTCCGCCCGGTCTTCCGCGGTGCCGTCCTGGCCCCGTGGCCGAACCGGATCGTCGACGGCGAGTACTCCTTCGGCGGCGTCGACCACGAGCTCGCCCTCAACGAGCCCGCACGGCACCACGCCCTGCACGGACTCGTCGCGTGGACGGACTTCCGCGTGCAGGAGCAGGCGGACGACCGCGTGGTGCTCGCCACGACCGTGCAGGCGCAGCAGGGCTACCCGTACCGCGTCGAGGTCACCGTGGAATACCGGCTCGACGCCGAGGGGCTGCACACCACGATCACCGGGACGAACACCGGCGCCGAGGACGCGCCGTGGGGGACCGGCCCGCACCCCTACCTCGACGCGGGTGCCGGCACCGTCGACGACTGGACCCTGACGCTCCCCGCCGCCCAGGTGCTCGAGGTGACGCCGGACCGGCTCGTCCCGACCGACCTGGTCCCCGTGCACGACGAGTTCGACCTGCGCACGCCCACGCTGATCGGCGACCGGTTCATCGACCACGCCTTCACCGGCTTCGACCGTGACGCCGCCGGCCTCGCCACCATCGCGGTCACGGCGGCGGACGGCCACGGGGTCCGTGCGACCTTCGGGCCGGAGTGCGGCTGGGCCCAGGTGCACACCGCCGACCACGTGGTCCCCGAGTACCACCGCGCAGGTCTCGCCGTCGAGCCGATGACGTGCGCCCCGGACGCCTTCAACGACGGCGAGGACCGCGGCCTCGTGGTGCTCGCGCCCGGTGCCTCGCACGCCGCCGCATGGACGATCGCCGCGATCTGAGCACCCCCGACCCCGGCGTCCGCGTCGAGGTCCGCCGACTCGACCCGGTCCCCGACCTCGCGGCCCTGGCGGCGCAGGTCGCCGGGGACCTGGTGTGGCTCGACTCCGGCCTGCCCGACGGTGCTCCCGCCACGGCTCGGCCCCGGGCCCGCTGGTCCGTGCTGGCGTGGACGGACGGGCCGTTCGCCGCCCGGTTCCGGCACCAGGACCGTCGCGCGCACCTGACGGTCGCCCCGCCCGCCCAGGAGTGGTTCGGGCCCGCCCGATCCGAGGAGCGTCCGGCCTTCGCGGTGCTGGCTGACCTGCTCCGACGCACGCCCAGCCTGCCCGAGCCGGTCGTCGGGTGCGGGTTCGCGCTGGGCTGGGTCGGGTTCCTCGGCTACGAGCTCGGCCGCGAGTCCGGCGGCCCGGACCGCACCGCCGACGGGCACGCCGACGCCGACCTGCGGTTCGTCGACCGAGCCGTCGTCGTCGACCACACCGGTGGCGCCTGGGCGCTCGCGCTCGTCGCCGACGCGGAACCGGCGGCCAGCGCGCGGAACCGCTCGTGGCTCGAAGAGATGCGCACCCCCGCGACGTCGGTCGGCGTCGTGGACGCGGCCACGGGCCTCCCGGCCGGGGTGTCCACGGCGACCGGACGCGTGACGCGTGCCGCCTACGAGCGGGCGGTCGACGTGTGCCGCGCGGAGATCCGCGAGGGGAACGCGTTCCAGGTCTGCCTCACCACCGCCTTCGCGGTCGGTCAGGAGGCCCGTGGCGGCCCCGGTGCGGACCCGCACCTGGGCGAGTACCTGCGGATGCGGGCGTCCGACCCCGTCCCGTTCGGTGCGTTCCTGCGGCTCGGCCCGCTGCGCGTGGCGAGCCGGTCACCGGAGCGGTTCCTGCGGATCGACGCGGCCGGAGCGGTGCTCGCGGAGCCGATCAAGGGCACCCGGCGGCGGCTCGCCGACGCGGTGGCGGACGCGGCCGCGCGGGACGACCTGGCGGCGAGCCCGAAGGATCGCGCCGAGAACGTGATGATCGTCGACCTGCTGCGGAACGACCTGCTGCGGACCGCGGTGCCGGGGTCGGTGCACGTCGAGCGGCTGTGCGCCGTCGAGACGTACGCCAGCGTGCACCAGCTGGTCTCGACGATCGGGGCGGTGCTGCCGCCGGGGACGTCGCGGGCCGACGTGGTGCACGTGGCGTTCCCGCCGGGGTCGATGACCGGGGCGCCGAAGAGCAGTGCCACGGCGATCGCGGACCGGCTCGAGGGGGCGCCGCGCGGGGTGTACTCGGGCGCGATCGGGTACTTCTCGGCGAGCGGGGCGGTCGACCTGTCGGTGGCGATCCGTAGCCTCGTGACCGTGCTCGACGAGTCGGGTGCGGTGCGTTCCCGGACCCTCGGAGCCGGGGGAGCGGTGACCTGGTCGTCGGTGCCCGCGGACGAGGCGGACGAGGTCGAGACCAAGACGCGGTCGGTGCTCGGCGGAGTCGGGTCGGTCGCCAGCTGGTGAGCTGACGCCTTGATCCGAACACGTGTTCGATCAGGACTGTCCACGGATGTCGGACGCGATTGACATCATCGAACACATGTTCGAATATGAGGGCATGCAGACGGCGGCGACACTCCGGTCGCCCACCCCGGACCGGGGCGGGCGGAGCGGTGCTGCACGCGGTGGCAGCGGTGCGGGCGGTGGCGGTGCGCGCCGTGGACCGGACCACCTGAGCGATGCCCGGGCTGCGCTCGACCGCATCACGTCCCTGCGGTCCCGGGTGGCCGACATGGAGTCCACCCGGGTCGACACCGCCGGGCTCCCCACGGCCCCGGCGCTCGAACCCCTGCTGCCCGGCGGCGCGATCCGGGTCGGTGGCACCTACGCCGTCCCCGAGTCGGTGCTGCTCGCGATCACGATGCTGCAGGCGGCCTCGGCTGCCGGGGCGTGGTGTGCGGTCGTCGGGGTGCCGTCCTTCGGGATCGAAGCCGCCGCCGCCGCGGGGATCGACCTCGAACGGCTCGTGCTCGTCCCCGATCCCGGTGACCAGTGGCTCGCCGTGACGGCGGCGATGGCCGACGTCGCCCAGATCGTCCTCACCCGACCGCTCGGCCGGGTCGTGCCGGGCGACGTGGCACGGCTGTCGGCTCGGCTGCGACAGCGCGGTGGCGCACTCGTCGCGCTCGGCTCCTGGCCCGGGGCGGACGTCACGCTGCGGGTCACGTCCTCGACGTGGAGCGGCATCGGTCAGGGCCACGGCCACCTGACGGAGCGCCGGGCCACCGTGACCGCGACCGGGCGTGCCGGCGCGGTGCGTCCGGCGACCGCCGAGCTGCTCCTGCCCGCGGCCGACGGTGCGGTCCGGGCCGCCACACCGGTGCCGACGGTGGGCTCCGGGGACACCCGCGTGCTGCGGCCCGTGGCGGTGGCGTCGTGATCGCCGCCGGGCGCGTCCGGACCGACGCGATCACGCGTGGGGCGGCACTGCCCGAACCACTCCCGACCCGGACGATCGTGCTCTGGTGCCCGGACTGGCCGGTCATCGCGGCGGCTCGGGCCGGTGGCACCCCGCCGGAGCAGCCCCTCGCCCTGACCGCCAAGGGGCTCGTGTTCGCGAGCTCCGCGTCCGCGCGTGAGCAGGGTGTCGTGCGGGGGCTCCGCGTGCGTGAGGCCCAGGCACGGTGCCCCGAGCTCCTCGTGCAGCCCTACGACGACGCCCTCGACCACCGCGCCTTCGAGCCCGTCATCCGTGCGGTCGAGGCTGCGGTCCCCGGGGTCGAGGTGCTGCGGCCGGGCACCCTCGCGCTCCGCGCCCGCGGCCCGGCCCGGTACTACGGCGGTGAGCGCGCGGCGGCGGCGACCCTTGCCGGCATCGCGGCCGACCACGGCGCCCCCGCGGTGCGGGCCGGGGTGGCCGACACCCCGTTCGCGGCGGACCAGGCCGCCCGGGCCCGTCCGGTGCGCCCCGGTGAACGGGTGCGGCTCGTGCCCGTCGGGGGATCGGCGGACTTCCTCGCGCACCTGCCGCTCGGTGTGCTCGGCGACCCCGACCTCACGACGGTGCTCGACCGGCTCGGCATCACCACGCTCGGCGACTTCGCGGCACTCGGCGACGAACAGGTGCGGGACCGCTTCGGCGTGGCCGGGGCGTTCCTGCACCGATTGGCCGGGGGCCGCGACCCCCGCGAGATCGCGGCGCGGGAGATCCCGCCGGAACTCCGGGTCGAGGCGTCGTTCGAACCCCCGCTGGACCGTGCCGACCAGATCGCGTTCGCGTTCCGGCGTTCCGCCGACGACTTCGCCGACCGACTCCGGGCCGCGGGACTCGTGGCGACGACCATCCGTGTGGGGATCGTCGACGAGCGCGACATCCTGCTCGAACGGACCTGGGCGCACCCGCGCTGGTTCGACGCTGCCGACGTGGTCGACCGGGTGCGGTGGCAGCTCGCCGGCGGGGTGGACCCCAGCGGGCTCGAGGCGCCGGTCACCTCGGTCGTGCTCGAGCCGGTCGCCGTCGACGACATGGCGAACCACGAGCGCGGGCTGTGGGGCTCCGGCCCGGACGAGCGCGTGCACCACGGCCTCGCCCGGATCCAGGGCATGGTCGGCCACGACGGCGTGGTGAGTCCGCGCATCGGTGGGGGCCGCACCCTGTCCGAGCGCGTGGTGCTCGTGCCGTGGGGCGACGCGCCCGCCGGCGGTGAGCGAGCCCTGGCGACCGTGCGCGACCGTCCGTGGCCCGGCAAGCTGCCCGGCCCGCCCCCTGCCACCGTGCTCGAGCGCCCCCGACCGGTCGACGTCGTCGCCGTCGGTGGTGCGAGCGTCGACGTCGACGAGCGCGGCGTGCTGTCCGGCGCACCCGAACGGTTCCGTGCCGAGGGCGACCGGGGCGGCGGCTTCTCGGCCGTGACGGCCTGGGCGGGCCCGTGGCCGCTCGTCGTCCGGTGGTGGGAGTCCGGCGGTCGACGCCTGCACCGGCTGCAGCTCGTCGACGCCGAGGGGCGTGCCTGGTACCTGGTGCTGGCGGACCACCGCTGGTGGGCCGAGGCGATCGCGACGTGACCCCGACCACCACCGACAGGAGCGTGACCTGATGGGCTACAGCAACCCACCCATCCCGTGGTCGCAGTTCGAGCGCGCGCTGTCCGACAAGCGGAGCCCGGGCACGGCGCACGACGGCGACGGCGGCGACAGCCCCGCGTGGTCGCGGAAGCGCGAGCCGTACGTCCCGTCACCGCTCGACACCGACGGCGGGCCCGTGGTGCCGTACGCCGAACTGCACGCACATTCGGCCTTCAGCTTCCTCGACGGCGCCAGTCAGCCCGAGCACCTGTTCGAAGAAGCTGCTCGGCTCCGACTGCACGCCCTCGCGCTCACCGACCACGACGGCTTCTACGGGGCCGCCCGGATGGCCGAGGTCGCCGAGTCGTACCCGCAGGTCGGCACCGTGTTCGGCACCGAGCTGTCCCTGGGGCTGACCGAACCGCAGAACGGTGTGCCCGACCCCGAGGGCTCGCACCTGCTCCTGCTCGCCGACGGCCAGGACGGCTACCACCGGCTCGCCGGCGCGGTGACGAGCGCACACCTGGCAGCCGGGTCCGAGAAGGGCAGCCCGCAGTACGACCTCGACGACCTCGCCGCGCGGGCGGACGGGCACTGGCGCGTCCTCACCGGGTGCCGGAAGGGCTCCGTTCGGCAGGCCCTCGAGCAGGGTGGCGAGCCCGCCGCCGAGACCGCGCTCCGGGTGCTGCTCGACCGGTTCGGCAGCCGCAACGTCGTCGTGGAGCTGCTCGACCACGGCGACCCGCTCGACAGCGCCCGCAACGACGCCCTGGCCGCCCTCGCCGCGAAGCACGCGCTGCCCCTGGTCGCCACCGGCAACGTGCACTACGCCACCCCCGACCGGTTCCCGGTGGCGACCGCACTCGCGGCGGTGCGTGCCCGTCGCAGCCTCGACGAGATCGACGGCTGGCTGCCGGCCGCCGACACCGCCCACCTGCGCTCCGGCGCCGAGATGGCCAGACGGTTCGGGCGCTACCCCGGCGCGATCGAGCGGACCGTGGAACTCGCCGACGAGCTCGGGTTCCGGCTGAAGACCGTGCAGCCCGGGTTGCCCGACCTCGACGTCCCGGACGGACACACCGCGATGTCGTGGCTCCGCGAGCTCACGTGGACGGGTGCCCGGCGGTTCTACCCCGGCAGCGCCGACGGCGTCGACCCCCGCAAGCGGGAGCGCATCGAGCGGGAGCTGTCCGTGATCGAGGAGAAGAACTTCCCGGGGTACTTCCTGATCGTGCGCGACATGGTGCAGTACGCCCGCGGTCGGGGCATCCTCTGCCAGGGGCGTGGCTCGGCGGCGAACTCGGCGGTCTGCTACCTGCTCGAGATCACCGCGGTGGACTCGATCCGGTACGGATTGCCGTTCGAGCGGTTCCTGTCGGCGATGCGCGACGAGGAACCCGACATCGACGTCGACTTCGACTCGGACCGCCGCGAAGAGGTGATCCAGTACGTGTACGCCAAGTACGGCCGGCACAACGCCGCCCAGGTCGCGAACGTCATCACCTACCGGCCCAAGGGTGCGGTGCGTGACATGGCGAAGGCGCTCGGCCACAGCCCCGGGCAGCAGGACGCCTGGTCGAAGCAGGTCGAGCGGTGGGGCTCGGTGACCGAGAGCCAGGACCACGACATCCCGCCGGCGGTCGTCGGGCTCGCGAGCGACGTCCTCGGGTTCCCGCGGCACCTCGGCATCCACTCCGGCGGCATGGTGCTGACCGACCGCCCGGTGGGCGAGGTCGTGCCGATCGAGCACGCCCGGATGGACGGCCGCACCGTGCTGCAGTGGGACAAGGACGACTGCGCCTACATGGGGCTCGTGAAGTTCGACATGCTCGGGCTCGGCATGCTCGCGGCCCTGCAGTACTCGTTCGACCTGGCGGCAGAGCACTGCGGGGAGCGCTGGGAGATGCACTCCATCCCGAAGGAAGAACAGGGGGTCTACGACCAGCTGTGCCGCGCGGACACGATCGGGGTGTTCCAGGTGGAGTCCCGCGCGCAGATGGGCACCCTGCCCCGACTGCTCCCGCGGCGGTTCTACGACCTGGTGATCGAGGTCGCACTCGTCCGACCCGGGCCGATCCAGGGCGGCGCGGTGCACCCCTACATCCGCCGGCGCACGGGCGAGGAACCGATCACGTACATGCACCCGGCGCTCGAACCCGTGCTCGAACGCACCCTCGGGGTCCCGCTGTTCCAGGAGCAGCTCATGCAGATGGCGATCGCGGTCGGCAACTGCTCCGGTGACGACGCCGACCTGCTGCGACGGGCGATGGGGTCGAAGCGCGGGCACGAGAAGATCGACCGGCTGCGCGACAAGCTCTACACGGGGATGGCGGACAACGGCATCCACGGTGCGGACGCCGACGCCATCTACGCGAAGATCCAGGCCTTCGCGAACTTCGGCTTCGCGGAGAGCCACTCGATCAGCTTCGCGCTCATCGTCTACGCGAGCGCGTGGATGCGGCTGCACTACCCGGGGGCGTTCCTGGCTGCCCTGCTCCGGGCGCAGCCGATGGGGTTCTACTCACCGCAGACCCTGGTCGCCGACGCCCGACGGCACGGCGTCCGCGTGCTGCGACCGGACATCCTGCGGTCCGGGGTCGACGCCACGCTCGAACCGCTGCCGGACGGGGACGCCCCTGCCGGTGACGACGCGTGCCTGGCCACCGAGCAGCCCCCGGTGCTGCCCTTCGACAAGGCGCTCCCCGACGACACCGCGAGCCACCGACGCGACGGTGCCTTCGCCGTGCGGCTCGGGCTCGCCGAGGTCGCGTCGCTCAGCCGGAAGAGCGCCGAGAAGATCGTCGCGGAGCGGGACGCGAACGGCCCCTTCCGCGACATGTCGGACCTGGCCCGACGGGTCGGGCTCACCACGCCGCAGCTCGAGGCACTCGCCGCTGCCGATGCCTTCGCCCCCTTCGACATCGACCGCCGCGGTGCGATGTGGTCGGCTGCCCAGGCGGCCGCCGAGCGCCCGGACCAGTTGCCGGACACGCAGGTGTTCGTGCAGCCGCCGCTCTTCGGGCAGATGACGAGCGGGGACGTGCTCATCGCCGACATGTGGTCGACGGGCATGACGACCGACGACCACCCCGTCCGGCACGTGCGCGACCGCCTCGCCGCCCGCCGGGTGCTCAGCGTGCAGGACACCGCGACCGCCGAGACCGGACGACGGGTCGAGGTCGGCGGGATCGTGACGCACCGGCAGCGTCCGGCGACGGCCTCCGGCATCACCTTCCTGAACGTCGAGGACGAGACCGGGCTGGTCAACGTCATCTGCAGCGTCGGGGTCTGGGGGCGCTTCCGCCGGGTGGCGCGGGAGTCCCCGGCGGTGATCGTCCGGGGCATCCTCGAGCGCTCACCCGACGGGGTCGTCAACCTGGTGGCGGACCGCATCGAGCACCTGTCGCTGTCCGTCCGCACCCGCTCGCGGGACTTCCAGTGAGCGGTCGTGCTCAGCGCACCTCGGGCAGGCGGATCGTGACCTCGAGTCCACCGGCGGGCACGTTGCGGAGGGACGCCGTGCCTCCCGCCCGTTCCGCCACCGCACGCACGATCGCGAGTCCCAGCCCGGAGCCGCCGGGCAGGGCGCCGACCCCGGTCGACGGGTCCGGGTTCGGGCGGGACGTCCGGGCCTCGTCCGGACGCGTGAAGCGGTCGAACGCCACGGGGATGAAGGACTCGGGCACGCCGGGGCCGTCGTCGGTGATCTGCAGGACGCCTTCGCCGCCGGTGCTCCGCCAGGACACGAAGATGCCGCCGCCACGGGGGAGTGCGGCCACGGCGTTGCCAGCGATGTTCGTGACGAGCTGGGCCATCCCGCCGGTGTCGATCCGGTACCGCGGTTCGACGGTGCCGCCGCCGATGCCCGGGCCGGAACCGCCGACGGCGACGGGCGGCTCGAGGTCGAAGTCGACCGTGACGTCCTTCGCCGAGGCGATGAGCCGGACACGGTCGACCGCGGCCATCACCTCGTCGCCGAGGTCCGACCACGCGGTCTCGGGTCGCCGGTCGCCGTCCTGTTCACGCCGCTCGGACTCCTCGATCCGCGACAGCGCGAGCAGGTCGTTCGCCAGCCGCGACAACCGCGCGACGCTGTGCTTGGCGCGTTCGATGTGGGCGGCGAGGGCGGCGGCGTCGTTCCCGTCGAGCGAGGCGAGGTCGAGCTGGGTCGTCAGGATCGCCAGGGGTGTCCGGAGCTCGTGGCTGGCGTCCGACACCATCTGGCGTTCGCGCTCGGTCGCCTGCCGGGTCCGGGCGAGGAAGGCGTTGAGCGTGGTCGCCAGGGACGCCAGCTCGTCCTGCGCGGGGCCTACCGGCAGCTCGGCACGCTCCGGGGCGACGGAGAGCCGTTCGGCCTCGCGGCGCATCCGGTTCACCGGCCTCAGTGCGGTGGTCGCGAGCACCCAGGACGCCACGCCGAAGGCGAGCAGGATCGCCAGGCCGGTCAACGACAGGGTCGTCGTGAGGTCGTCGACGACGATGGCCTCGGCCTGCGAGTTGCGGGCGGCCACGACCGTCCATCGGCCGGCCTCGTTGACGGGGTGCTCCACCACGACGCGGTACTCCGAGCCGGAGACGGTGATGATCGAGGTACCGGCAGGGGTGGACCGCAGACTGCCGAGCGCCTGCTCGACACGGTCGGGCATCGTCGACAGCACGATCTCGCCGGACGGGGACACGACGGCGACGAGCTGCGCGTTGCCCGGCGGCGACAGGTCGGGGTCGCTGTCGACCTCGAGCGTGGCGACGTAGGGGTCGGCGTCGGCGTCGAGCAGCGTGCGCGTCGCACTCGCGACGACGCTCACCACCTGGAACCGCATCACCAGGACGAGCAACAGGATGACGATCGCGGCGATCGCCGTCGAGCCGATCGTGATCCGGGCACGCAGCGACAGCAGACGCAGCGGCCGGATTGGACCGCCGCGTCGGCGGCCCGATCGTGGGGCGTCGTCGGCCCCGTTCACGCCCCGAGCAGATCCAGGCGGTACCCGCGACCGCGGACCGTGGCGATGGCGACGGTGGCCTCGTGCGCGGTGAGCTTCTTGCGGAGGTACGAGATGTACTGCTCGACCACGTTCGGGTCGACGTGCTGCGAACCGTCCCAGACCTCTTCGAGGATCTTCGGGCGGTCGACGACACTGCCGGCGGAGCGGGCGAGCAGTCGGAGCAGGGCGAACTCGGTGGGGCTCACGGCGACGCGCTGCCCCTTGATCGAGATGCGGCGGGCCTCGGAGTCGATCGACACGTCCCCGACCTCGATCGTGCGGGGAGCCCCGGCGGACTCGCGACGGCCGAGCGCACGCAGCCGGGCGGTGAGCTCGGCGAAGGCGAAGGGCTTGGTGAGGTAGTCGTCCGCGCCGGCGTCGAGCCCGAACACGCGGTCGTCGACGGCGTCACGCGCGGTCACGAGCAGGATCCGCACGGGGTCCTCGCGCTCACGGATCCGCCGCGCGAGCTCGAAGCCGGACATGCCGGGCATCATCACGTCCACGACCGCCAGATCGAACGCCTGCTCGCCGAGGGCGATGAGCGCCTCGACACCGTTCTCGACGGCCGTGACCCGGTACCCCTCGGCCGCGAGTCCGCGTTCCATCAGGGCACGCATCTCGTCGTCGTCCTCGACCACCAACAGCCGCATAGTGGACCTCCTCGGACCCATCGTGGCATCGAACCGGCGCGGAGGGCCGTTCTCCGGGTCCGACTCGCTGAATCTCGTCACAGGACAGAGCAGAACGGTCTGTCCCACGTTCTAGGGACGTGAGCGCCGCTTGCTTCGTTGCTAGGCTCCGGCAGCGGACAGCGCGACCCGATGCGCCGCCCGCACTGGGGGATCATGAACGACTCGATCGACCACCCGGCCATCGTGCGCCTGCGCGCCGAACTGGACGCCGCGTGGAAGGGCATCGGCGCGCTCGCGCAGCTGGAGGACGCTCCGCGCGACCGCGTGGTCGCGGAGCTGCGGACGGCCGTGCCGGACGTGGCGAGCCGTGCTGCACGCGAGGTCGGCACCGAGGCCGTCGTCGCGGAGATCAGCCGGTACGCCGACGCCGGCATCCCGGGTGCGACCGCGACCGACGTCGTCCCAACCGCGGTGATCTGGTCGGACGTCGTCCGGACGGCGTCGGAAGCGGCCTGCGCAGCGCGCT
>NZ_MJGL01000005.1:2965-105437 GCF_001864855.1 Curtobacterium sp. MCBA15_005 | reverse complement strand
CCGAGCGGCCTGCGCAGCGCACTGAACCGGACCGACTAGTCGTCCTCGCCGAGCAGCTCGCCACGCACCCGTCGGATGTCCTCGAGCAGTGCCCCGATGAGCACCCAGTGCCGGGAGTTCGGCCGCACCACCTCGAGCGGCGCGGTGAGCGCCGGCTCCGAGGCCTCCGCCCACGGCTCGACGTCCGGTCCGAAGGCGGCGGCGTCCGTCCGGCCGACCCCGTCCACCGGGTCGAGCCGTGTCGATTCGACCCGCGCACTGAGCGCGCGGACGTCCGCACCGATCCGTGCCACCTCGGTCGCGATGCCGTGCACCACCGGGTCGTCCCGCAGGTCCGGTGCGGTGTTGTCGCGGATCGCCCGGGTCATCCCGGTGACCCGGGTCACCAGGACGCGCAGGTGGTCGGTGGTCACCACGTCGCGGTCGAGGATCGTCCGGTGCCGGCCGCCGCGCGGGTTCATCGTCAGGGACTCGCGGGCCGACCCCAGGGACGCCTCGGCCTTGGCATGCTGCTGCCGCAGTGCCCGGGCGGCGACGAGCGCCTCGTCCCATCGCTCGCGGTCCCACCCTTCGGTCAGGCCGATCGCGATCCGCTCGAACGCCACCGCGGTGTCACGGGCGAGCCGGGCGACGGCGAGGTGTGCCGGTTCGAGCAGCACGGGCGGCACGATGAGCGCGTTCACGACCAGGGCCACGATCGCACCGATCACGGTCTCGAGGATCCGGTCGGCGGAGTAGTTCGGCGTCACGACCCCGGCGGTGAGCACGAGCATCCCGCTGATCCCGACCTGGGTGGCCGACGTCGGGGTGAGCCGGAGCGCCCAGGCGATGAGGATCGCGAGCACGATGACGAGCAACACGACGAACACGCCGTCGCCGAGCACCAGGTGGAACCCGGTGGCCAGCACGACGCCGATCACGACGCCCGCGCTCCGCTCGAGCCCCTTCACGAACGACTGGTTGATGCTCGGCTGCACCACGAGCAGGGCAGCGATCGCCGCGAAGGTGGGGAACGGCCCCTGGATGACCAGGCGGCAGAGGAGCACGGCGGCGACCACCGCGACGGCGGTCTTCACGACCTGCAGGAACGGCGTGCGACTGGAGCTGCGGAGGCGCGCGACCGGGTTCACACCGACCACGGTAGCCACCGGCCGCGCGCCGAGCCGTGCACGAACGCGACGAAACCCGCGCGACACGGTTGACTGATGTCGTGTGGCCCAACCATGAGCGCGTCATCCCGCAGGCCTTCGCCGGCTCCGGGACCTCCGTGGTGGCCGCGCGGGCGCACTCCGTCGAGCCCTCGGGCAACGGCTACCTGTACGGCTACGAGGTCGACACGGTGGACCGCAACGGCCAGCGCGCCACGGTCCTGACCTACGTCGACACCGGCGGCACCCACGACCAGAACAGCGCGATCGTCACCGATCCGGCGACGGGCGACCCGGTGTCGGTGTGGGCGTACCCGAACGATCCCGGCCTGCCGGTGCTGCCGCAGGTCACCTACCGCGACGCCGTCGCCGAGCTCCTGACCACGCTCGGCATGCCCGTCACCGACCCGGTGCTCACCGTGGCGGCGTACCGGCCCGGTAAGCGCGCGGTCGTGCGCGTCGAGGCCCCCGAACGCACCCTGTTCCTGAAGATCGTCCGTCCGCACCGGGTCGCACCGATCGTGCAGTCGCACGAGCAGTTCGTCGCGGCCGGTCTGCCCGTGCCGCGTGTGCTGTCCAGCCGTGGCGACGGCCTGCTCGTGCTCGAGCGCATCCGCGGCGTGCCCGCCGGCAGTCGCATCCTCGACATCGCCGACGACCCCCGTTTCGTGGCGTCGCTCGCCGCGCTGAGCGGCCGGGTCGCCACCGTCCCGATGACCCAGCAGGCGCGCGCCGACGCGATGGACCACGCCGACTGGCACCGTCGCACGCTCATCGCCGCCCTGCCGCGCGACGCCGAGGAGATCGACCGCCTGTACGACGCCATCGGCCGCCGCTCCATCGGCTGGTCGAGCTCGACCAAGCAGGTCGTGCACGGCGACCTGCACCTGGAACAGGTGTTCGTCGACGAGGACGAGCCGTGGCGCATCTCCGGTCTGCTCGACATCGACACCGCGGGCTGGGGCTTCCCCGTCCGTGACGTCGGCGCCGTCGTCGCCCACCTCGTGGTCACCGGGCTCTGGCACCGGTCCCGCGGGGACGCCGAGCGCGGCGCCGCCGCCGAGCGCCTCGCCGACGCGATCGCCCGCGACTGGGTCGCGCGCAACCCGCGCGAGGCCGACCGCATCGGACCCGCCATCGGCGCCCAGCTGCTCGCCCACGCCGGCGGCCAGGCGACCACCGGCTCCGCCAATGGGATCCAGACCGCCCAGCAGCTCCTCGCCGCGACGCAGGCCGCCCTGGCGGACGCGGCCCCGAGCCTCCCGACCGGTGGTTCGACCCGCCCGCGGTCCGCACCGCAGGTCTGAGACGCGACCGAGGAACGGACGGGAGGCGCGGGTCGGGCCCGCCACGGGCCTCCCGTCCGCTGTCGCGACGCGCGCGGGCAACGCGCCGGTCGCCTCTGTCGGTGGTCCGGGAGTAAACTGAGCGCGCACGCACCGCGTTCCCGCGTGCCGCGTCGATTCCGGACGCAGCCGTCGATCACTTGATCGACGCGGGGACCGGGCCGTGACCGCCCCGAGGGGGCATCACGTGCGTGTGACGACGCCGGATCCCGGCGCGGACCGTCCGAACCTGCTCCCGGCAGGTGCTCGTGTGGAACGGCTCGCGGGAGTCCACCGGACGTCCCGATGCGGGGACCGGCGATGCGGTGGGCCACGGTGGCCCGCAGCCGAACCGGAGCCGCGCCAGGCCCCGGTGCAGGACTTCCCGCCCCACGGGCGGATCGCCCCGACGTGTGGGCGGAACAGGAGGAGCGTTGGCTCGATCAGGCACCCGGCGTGCTGCCGGCGGGACGCGGACCGCGTCACGTCGCACCAGGCCGCTGGACAACGACGGCGTCATCCCCGTCCTCGCCCGCGCTGTGCGCGAGGTCGAGGCCGCGGCGCAGCGCGGACCGCTCAAGGCATCGAACCGGACGAAGTTCCAGGCGGTCGCCCTGCTCATGCGCGAAGAGCGCGCGCGGGTGAAGGCCGACACGGAGCTCACCGACGCGCAGCGCGCCGAGCAGCTCAAGCGGCTCGACGGCGTGGCCACGATCCTGGCGAAGACGGCGGCGCGCGACACCAGCGTCATCCAGCTCCTCGCCGAAGAGGTCCAGGTCTCCGAGGCGACGCGTGCGGTCAAGCGCGACATGATGATCGCTGGTGGCATGGAACTGCAGCCGGAGGACCTCGTCATCGCGTCCGAGCCCGCCGCGGTGGTCGAGACCCCGGTGCGGGCCGTCGTGCCGCAGGCGGTCGTGCAGCGCCAGCTCGCGAACCCGTTCATGCCGCCGGACTTCGCCCTCGCCGACCAGCCCGTCGCACACCCGCGTCGCCTGGCGAACTGGGAACTGTTCGGACCGCTGTTCAAGTCGTTCGAGTACGGCGCGGGCGGGGGAGCGGCGTCGATGCCGCTGCCGGAGCCCACGACGCTGCACTCGCGCTCGGGCACCACGCTCATGAAGCACCAGGCGGAACTCGTCGCCGCCGCCGCGCAGGGGCACCGCACGTTCCTGCTCGCCGACGAGCCCGGCCTGGGCAAGACCGCACAGTCGCTGCTCGCCGCAGATGCCGCGAACGCGTTCCCGCTCCTCGTCGTCGTGCCGAACGTCGTCAAGACGAACTGGGCGCGTGAAGCCGAGCGCTGGGTGCCGAACCACCGCGCCACGGTGATCCACGGGGACGGCAACGACCTCGACGGGTTCGCCGACATCGTCATCGTGAACTACGAGATCCTCGACCGGCACGCCGGGTGGCTCGGCAACTTCGGGTTCAAGGGGATGGTCGTCGACGAGGCGCACTTCATCAAGAACAAGGACTCGCAGCGCGCCCGGTTCGTGCTGCAGATCGCCGAGCGCATCCGGCAGCGCACCGCCGCGCCGCTGCTCATGGCGCTGACCGGTACCCCGCTGATCAACTCGGTCGAGGACTTCCGCACCATCTGGGAGTACCTCGGCTGGATCGACGACAAGAAGCCGCGCGCGAAGCTCATGAACGAGCTCGAGGAGATCGGCCTGACGCCGGCCGATCCCGGGTTCTTCGTCGAGGCCCGCCGTGCCGTCATCGACCAGGGCATCGTCCGACGCCGCAAGGTCGACGTCGCCGCGGACATCCCCGCACGCCGGATCGCCGACATCCCCGTCGAGCTCGACGGTGACGAGGGTCGCTCCATCCGCGACGCCGAGCGCGAGCTCACCGCGAAGCTCGTCCGCCGCTACCACCAGGCGCTCGACGCCCGCACCGGGCAGGACCCGGTCGTCGGCATCGACCACAAGCTGGTCCGCCAGGTCGCGCGCTGGGAGCTCGAGGACCAAGACGCCTCGTCGACCGGCGAGAACGTGTTCTCGATGGTCCGCCGCATCGGCCGGGCCAAGGCCCAGCTGGCGGCCGACTACGCGGCGCAGCTCGCCTCGAACGTCGGCAAGGTCGTGTTCTTCGCGAAGCACCTCGACGTGATGGACCAGGCCGAAGAGGTGTTCGCCCGTCGCGGGCTGCGCACCGCCACGATCCGCGGCGACCAGACCCCGACGCAGCGCACGGCCGAGATCGACTCGTTCGTGAACGACCCCGACGTCGCCGTCATCGTCTGCTCGCTGACCGCGGCCGGTGTCGGTCTGAACCTGCAGGTGTCGTCGAACGTCGTGCTCGCCGAGCTGTCGTGGACGAGCGCCGAGCAGACCCAGGCGATCGACCGTGTGCACCGCATCGGGCAGGAAGAGCCCGTCACCGCCTGGCGCATCATCGCCGCGCAGACGATCGACACCAAGATCGCCGAGCTCATCGACTCGAAGGCGTCCCTGGCCGCCCGCGCGCTCGACGGTTCGGACGAAGAGGTCGTCGACTCCGGTGACATCCAGCTCGACGCGATGGCTGCGCTGCTGACCGAGGCGCTCGGCGGCTAGGGCCGGCGCGCGTCCGGCGCGGCGCTGTCGCGTCCCGCACAACCAAAGTCCGTCCGAACCACGCGACCACGTGGTTCGGACGGACTTTGGTTGTTCGCCGAGGCTTCGCGCCGAGGGCCGCCGCTCAGATGCGGGACTGCACCTCGGCCAGGGACGGGTTCGTCGCCGTCGTGCCGTCGGGGAACACGAGCGTCGGCACGGTCTGGTTGCCGCCGTTGACCTCGGCGACGAGTTCGGCGGTGCCCGGGGTCTGCTCGATGTCGACCTCGGTGAAGGGCACCCCTGCCTTCGACATCTGGTTCTTCAGCCGGGCGCAGTAGCCGCACCACGTGGTGGTGAACATCGTGACGCCGCCGGCTTCGGGCGTGAACTGCTCGCGGGTGATCGTGTCGCTCATCCCTGCAGGCTAACCCGTTCTCCTGAGGGGGCTTGTGCGGCTTGTTCTACATAGGTAGTTTGAGCGCATGGAACCCATCCGGCGCGTGACCGCCTCCACGCTCGACGTGCTCGACGCACTGCTCGCCAGCGACGGGCCGACCTGGGGGCTGCTCGTCATCAAGGCCACCGGTCGCCCCGCGGGCACCGTCTACCCCATCCTCGAACGGCTCGAGCGGCAGGGGTGGATCACCTCCTCGTGGGACGACGACGCGGAGCGGTCAGGGCCACGCCGGCGGCTCTACGAGTTCACCGCGGACGGAGTCCGCGCCGCCCGAGACCTGCTCGCTGCGCGCCCGGCCGAAGCACCGGTCCGTCCGAGCCGCCCGAGCCGCCCGAGCCGCCCGACGAACCGGCCGGTGACCTCGTGAGTGCGCTCGACCACGCGCTCGTCGGCATCGCGGTCGCGGTCTCACCAGCCGCCCACCGTGATGCCCGACGCGAGCAGTGGCTCGCCGACGTGCGCGACGCCGAGCAGCTCGACCTGTCGTCGACCGCGCTCGCGCTCGGTGCCCTGACCACCGCGCTGTTCCACCGACGAGCGCCGCACCGCACCTCGTGGGGGAACACCGTGACCGCACCGCCCACCCAGCTCGATCGCATGCCGCACACCGTCCGGACCGTCCCGGTCCTGGTCGCCGTCGCGGTCGTCTCCCTGATCGCGTCCGGTGCGTGGCTCATCGTGCAACCGAACGGCGGGTACAGCAGCCGGACCGACGTCGTGCTCGCCACGGCCGGTACCTGGACCCTGGTGTTCTTCGTGCCCGGTGCGGCGATCGCGCTCGCAGCCCTCGTCCTGCGCGCTCCGTCGGGTCGCCGACGTCTCGGCGCGAGCATCGTCCTCGCCGCGGCCGTCGGTGGAGTCCTGCAGCCGCTGCTCACGCCACCGACAGACCTCCCCGTGGGCGGGCTCCCGCTGATCCTCGCGCTTGCAGGCTGGTTCGTCGCCGTCCGCGTCCGAAGCGGCGCCTGGCTCCTCCTGTTGCTCCCTGCCGTGGTCTTCGTGCTCGAGTGGAACGGGGTGCTCTTCTCGATGGTCCCGTTGCGCTGGAACCCCTTCGCGGTCACGCTGCCTCCGCTGAGTGCTGTCATCGCCGGGTACGTCGCGAGCCGGTTCTCCACAGAGCCACGCCTCGTGGTCGAACCGCAGGCCGAAGCCCTGGTAGACAAGAGCGTGTGAGCCACACGCACCTCGAGATCGAGCGCACCTACGACCTGCCCGAGGGCGGTGCCCTCCCCGACCTCGTCGGCGCGGGCGGCATCCTCCGCACCGAGCACCAGGAGCCGTTCGAACTGGACGCGACCTACTGGGACACCGAGCGGTACGACCTGGTGGCCGCACGGGTGACCGTGCGCCGCCGCACGGGCGGCCCCGACGCCGGCTGGCACATCAAGCGCTCGGAGTCGGACACGGTCCGCCACGAGCAGCAGTTCCCCCTGACCGACGACGCCGACACGGTGCCCGACGAGGTCCTCGCCGCGCTCTTCACGGAGCGTCGCGGTCGCGGGCTGCGTCCCGTCGTCCGGATCACCACCACCCGCACCGTCACCCGACTGCTCGACGAGGACGGCGACCAGATCGCCGAACTCGCCGACGACCAGGTCACCGCCCAGCGCCTCGACGACGACGCTCCGGAGACCCCGCGCACCTGGCGCGAGGTCGAGGTCGAGACCGTCGACGGCGTCGACCCGCAGATCGCCCACGAGCTGTTCGCGGCCCTCGACGGGCGCTTCGCGGCCGTCGGCGCCGGCCCCGCCGCCGTCGCGTCCAAGCTGGCACGCGGGCTGGCAGGAGCACCGGCACCGCGCCTCCAGACCGAGGAGAAGCCGGCCAAGGGCACGACCGCACGCATCCTGGCGAAGCGGGTGCGCAAGCTGCGGGTCGCGCTGCTCGGCCAGGAGGCCCGGCTCCGCTCCGGCGACACGGCCGACCTCCGGCAGGCGGCAGACACCACCCTCGAGATCGCCGCAATCCTGGGCGCCTACCGCCCGGCGTTCCCCGACGGCGAGGCCGTCGACCGCGCCGCCGAGGCGGCTGACGGCCTGGCGGGCGTCACCGCGCGTGCGGCGCTGGCCGAGTACCTGATCGACCGGCTGCCGCGGGCGTCGTCGCCGGCGCAGGACGACCTGGTCGACGCGATGACCCGTGAGCGCATCCTCGCCTCGACCCGGGAACGTCGCGACCAGGCGGTGCGGGACGTCGTTGCGTTCCTGCACGGCGAGCCGTTCCTCGAACTGCTCGACGCCCTCGACGACGCTGCCGAGCGCCCGGCGCCGACGGCATGGTCGCTCCGCGCACCGAAGCAGGTCGCGCAGGACGTCGGCGCCGAGGTGAAGCCGCGCGTGCGCGAACTCGTCCGGGCCGCCGTCGCCGACGACACCTCGGACACCGCCGCCGAGCGCGAGGCCGCCGACCGGACCACCACCGAGGCCGCGTGGCAGGAGACGATGCGCGCCCGGATGGCGATGGACGTGCTCGGCGACGACGCGTTCCCGCACGCGCTGTGGAAGCGGATCGGCACCGCGGCCGACGTGCTGACCGAACGGGTGCGGTCCCTGCACGCCCTCGACATCCTGCGGGCGAACGCGGCGATCGCGGAGCGCGGGGGTGAGGGCACGTTCGGGTACGGCGTGCTCGCGGGAGACCGGGTGCGCCTGGCCGAGGAGTCCTACGACGAGGCGGTGCACGCGCTCAACCGCGTGTGAGCGCCGCTGATCGCTTGGTGAGCAGAAGAGGTCGGGTCCCGCGTTCGGACCCGACCTCTTCTGCTCACGAAGTGCGCGGTGCGGCTCAGCCCGCGGCGATCGGGTTGGCGGTCGCGGCGGCGGGCGTCTCGTCGGCGAGCCCGAGCACGTCGAGCAGCCAGGCGAGTTCGAACGCCCGCTCCTTCCACGACGCGTAGCGACCGCTGACGCCACCGTGGCCGGCGGACATCTCGGTCTTCAGCAGCACCGGAGCGCCGACCTCGCGGAGCTTCGCGGTCCACTTCGCGGGCTCGACGTAGAGCACACGGGTGTCGTTGATCGAGGTCACAGCGAGGATCTGCGGGTACTGCACGTCGTCGCGGACGTTCTCGTACGGGGTGTACTCGCTCATGTAGCGGTAGACCTCGGCGTCGTGCAGCGGGTCGCCCCACTCGTCCCACTCGATGACGGTGAGGGGAAGGTCCGGGTCGAGGATGCTCGTCAGCGCGTCGACGAACGGCACGGCGGCCAGGATGCCGGCGAACCGCTCGGGTGCGAGGTTGGCGACCGCACCCATCAGGAGCCCGCCCGCGCTGCCGCCCTCGGCCACGAGCCGGTCGGCGCTCGTCCGGCCGGACTCGATCAGGTGCTCGGCGACCGCGACGAAGTCGGTGAACGTGTTCTTCTTCGTCAGCGTCTTGCCGTTCTCGTACCAGTGCCGGCCGAGCTCACCGCCACCACGGACGTGCGCGACGGCGAAGACGACACCGCGGTCGAGCATCGACAGGCGCATGACGCTGAAGCCGGGGTCGATTGAGTGCTCGTACGAGCCGTAGCCGTAGAGGTGCAGCGGTGCCGGGGTACCGTCCTCGACGGCGTCACGACGCCAGACGAGCGAGATCGGCACGCGGGTGCCGTCCGACGCGGTCGCCCAGTCGCGCTCCTGCACGTAGTCGGCCGGGTCGTAGCCGCCGAGCACGGGCTGGCGCTTCAGGACGGTGACCTCGCCAGTGGCCAGGTCGAGGTCGCTGACCTCGGAGGGGGTCACGAACGACGTGTACCCGATGCGGAGCGTCGGCTGCTCCCACTCCGGGTTGCCGCTGAGCCCCGCCGAGAACAGTGCTTCGTCGAAGGGGACCTCGTGCGCGTCGCCGTAGCCGTCGCCCTCGATCGGGATGATCGCGACGCGGGGGAGCGCCTCAGACCGGTACTCCAGGGCGAGGTGTCCGGCGAAGGCGTCGACCGACTCGATGCGGCGCTCAGCGTGGTGCGCCACGACGACGCGGCGGTCCCGCTCGGAGGTCGGGTCGTCGGCGGGGACGTCGACGAGCTCGAAGTTCTCGGCGCCGTCGTTGTGCAGCACCAGGAACCGGTCGCTGCCGCCGACGATGGCGTGCTCGATCTCGTACTCGACGCCCTCGCGGCGGGGCCAGACGACCTGGAACTCACCGGTCGGGTCCGCGGCGTCGAGGACGTGCGCCTCGGACGTGATCTTCGAGCCGAGCTCGATGACGATGTACTGCGAGGAGCGGGTGACACCGACACCGACCCAGTAACGGTCGTCGGGCTCCTCGAACACCAGGACGTCCTCGGACGCCGCGGTGCCGACCGTGTGGCGCCAGATCTTGTCGGGACGCCAGGACTCGTCGACCGTGGGGTAGAACACGTAGCGCCCGGCCGGGTCGAACGTGGCGCCGGCCCCGGTGTTCGGGATGGCGTCGCCGAGGTCGGTCCCCGAGGCCAGGTCGCGCACGTGCAGGGTGTACCGCTCGTCACCCTCGACGTCGATGCCGTAGACCAGGCGGGTGCCGTCGTCGCTGATGTCGTAGGTGCCGAGGGAGAAGAACTCGTGGCCGTCGGCCAGGGCGTTGCCGTCGAGGACCACCTGCTCGCCGGGGAGCGTCGACTCGCCCTCGACGACGGCGGGCGGCGTCCAGTCGTCGGGGCCGGCGACGGGCACGCGGCAGTGCACGCCGTACTGGCTGCCCTCGGCGGTGCGGGTGAAGTACCACCAGTCGCCCATGCGGACCGGTACCGAGAGGTCGGTCTCCTGCACGCGGCTCTTCACCTCGGCGAAGATGCGGTCCCGCAGCGGCGCGAGGTGCGCGGTGGCGGCGTCGGTGTGGGCGTTCTCGGCTTCGAGGTACGCCAGGGTGTCGGGGGATTCCTTGTCCCGCAGCCACTCGTAGTCGTCGACGAAGTCGATGCCGTGGTGGGTCCGTGTCACGGGCCGCTTGGCGGCGCTGGGCGGGGTGGATGCGGTGTGCTCGTTGCTCACCGTCCCACCCTATTCGCCCGCACCCCCGGTCAGGCCGCCGTGCGCTCGCGGCCGCCCACAGCGGCGTGCACCCGCTGCTCGAACGCCTCGAGCTCGGCGACCACGGCGGGTGCGACCCACGCGCGGTCACGGCGACGACCGGTGACCGGACGGAGCACTCCCGCCAGCACCAGGTCGTGCGTGACGCGCTCGACCTCGTCGGCGGTGAGCAGGGTGTCCAGGTGCGCTTCGGTCAGGACGGGGTCGTCGGCGAGTGCACGGCCGACCACGGCGTGCGGACCCGAGGCGCAGGGGCCTGCGGACCGGTCGGCGTCGTGCTCGGTGAGCAGCAGGGCGCTCAGCGTCGCCTCGTCGCACACCGTCCCGATCGCCAGGGCCAGGTCGACCACGAACCCGGTGACCCGGCCGTCGCGGTACTGCTCCAGGTGCCGGAAGTACCGCCGCCGGTCCGCCGCGAGCGCGGCGGACACCGGTGCCGTGACCGTGGTCGTCACCCCGCGTCGCCGGAGCACGGCCCCGATCAGCGCCCGCCCGATCCGACCGTTGCCGTCGGTGAACGGGTGGATCGACTCGAACTGCGCGTGGGCGATCGCGGCCTGGGCGATCGGGTGCAGGTCCACGCGGTGCACGAACGCGAACAGGTCGGCCATCAGCGGTGCCACGAGCTCGGGCGGCGGTGGCACGTGGACGGCGTCGCGGGGTGTGGCGCCGCCGCCGATCCAGTTCTGCACGTCGCGGTACCGGCCGGCGTACCGTCCGTCGACCGGGTCATCGCGCATCAGCAGGCGGTGCGCCTCGAGCAGGGAGGCTTCGGTGACGGTGCCCGAGTCCGCTCCGGACACCAGGTGCTCGACGGCTCCGCCGGCCCGGACGACCGCGGTGGCTCCCGCGTTCGCCCGGATGCCGACGAGTGCCCGCGCCAGGTCGTCGATCGACGCGGACTCGTCCTCGATGCGCGACGACGCCAGGGCGTCGGTCCGGCCGAGCACGGACCCGAGCGGTGCGAGCCGCGAGCCGTGGTGGACGTCGAGGGCGCGCAGGGCCGTGGTGCTCCGGTCGAGCAGCGCGACGGTGTCGTCGTCGGGCGTCCACCGAGCCCTCGCGATGGACGGGGGCAGCGACACCTGCACGGTGGTCACCAGCCGGTCGTCGCGGCACCCGCGGACGGTGCTCCGCCACGGTCGCCCGCTGCGTTCGTGCGTGGGCCAGGTGTCGATCCAGTGTGCCATCCCGCGACGGTAGAACCACCCGGACGCTCGACGCCAGGAATCGGTATTCCGCCCGCTCGCCGCCGCCCGCCCACGCGTACCGTTGGTGCCATGAGCAACTCCTTCGCGATCACCGGTGCCCACGTCGTCCCCGTCTCCGCCCCCGCCTTCGACGGCGGCGCGGTCGTCGTCGAGGACGGCCGGATCACCGCGATCGGTCCGGACGTCTCCCCGCCCGAGGGGATGACGGTCATCGACGCCGCGGGTTCGTGGCTCGTCCCCGGCTTCGTCGAGGCACACGGCCACGTCGGCATCCACGAGGAGGCCAACGGCGAGGCCGGCAACGACACGAACGAGATGACCGCGCCGAACATGGCCGGCGTCCGGGCGATCGACGCGATCGACATCGACGACGAGGGCTTCCGGGACGCGCTCGCCGGCGGCATCACGAGCATCGTCGTCAAGCCCGGCTCCGGCAACCCGATTGGCGGTCAGAGCGTCGCCATCAAGACCTGGGGCGGCCGCACGATCGACGAGCAGCTCATCTCCGACTCGGTGAGCGTGAAGAGCGCCCTCGGCGAGAACCCGAAGCGCGTCTACGGCGGCAAGGGCCAGACACCCTCGACCCGGCTCGGCGTCGCGAAGATCATCCGCGACGCCTTCGTCGAGGCGCAGAACTACCGGGCCGCCCGTGACGCCGCCGCCGCGAAGGACGAGCCGTTCGCCCGCGACCTGACGAAGGAGACGCTCGTCCGGGTGCTCGACGGCGAGCTCGTCTGGGACCAGCACACCCACCGCCACGACGACATCGCCACCGCGATCCGCCTGTCCGAGGAGTTCGGCTACCGGCTCGTCGTGAACCACGGCACCGAGGCGCACAAGATCGCCGACGTGCTGGCCGCCAAGGACATCCCGGTCATCTACGGCCCGCTGTTCACCAGCCGCTCGAAGGTCGAGCTCCGCGACCGCGGCATCCCGAACCTCGCCGCCATCGCGGCGGCGGGGGTGCGGGTCGCCATCACGACGGACGCGCCGGTCGTGCCGATCAACATGCTCGTCGACCAGGCGACCGCCGCCGTGAAGGAGGGCCTGCCCGCCCAGACCGCACTCGAGGCGCTCACGATCAACCCGGCCGAGTTCCTCGGGTTCGGGGACCGCGTCGGTCGACTGGCCGAGGGCTACGACGCCGACCTCGTGCTCTGGGACGGCGACCCGCTCGACGCGACCAGCCGCGCGACGCGCGTCTGGATCGACGGCAAGTCCGTCTTCACGTGGGCCGACGGAGCCGGCGTCACCACGCCGCGCTGGTAGCGAGCACGACACACAACTGGAGGCGCGGTGCCAGCTGGCACCGCGCCTCCAGTCCGTCGTGGACCCACGCCCATTTCGCGGTGCGCGACACCTCGCGCGCGCGCCGCCCCGTGACGTGTCGCTCAGCGCGAAACGCCCGCGGCACACGCGCCGGGGGCGCCGCGTGCTCAGACCTCGCGCGCCAGCAGGAAGTCGTTGATGCGGGTCGTGAGCTCGGCGTCGATCGGCCGCGCGTCGCCGTTCACCGAACGGATCGGGGCAGCCTGCCGCACGCTCGACACGAGCCAGAGCGCGTCCGCCGCCGCCAGATCGGCGAGCGTGACGAGTTCGTAGGCGGTCTCGATGCCCTCCTGCTCGGCGAAGCGGAACACGTCGGCCTGCGTCGTGCCGGCCAGGATCCCGATGTCGGTGCGGGGCGTGACGAGCCGGTCGCCGACCTTCATGATCAGGTTGGCGCGCGTGCCTTCGAGCACGTAGCCGTCGCTCGAGACGAACAGGGCGTCGTCGGCGCCGCGGCGGACGGCCTCGCGCAGGGCGGCCATGTTGACGCCGTACGACAGCGTCTTCGCGCCCTGCAGCAGCCATGGCGAGGTGCGCTCGACGTCGTGCCGGTACCCGCGGTCCAGGACGACGACGGAGATTCCCTCGGTGCGTGCGGCCGTGGAGTCGCCCGACGGTGCGGCGTAGACCCACCCGGTCGGGCGGTCGGTGCCCTCGACGCCGCGGGTCAGGACGGTCTTGGCGAAGGCCTCGCGCACCGGGTCGAGGCGGGCGCAGACGGCCTCGATGGCCTGGCGCCAGGCCTCCGGGTCCGGGGCGGGCAGGTCGAGCATCGCGGCGGAGCGGCCGAAGCGGGCGAGGTGCGCCTCGAGGGCCTGGGGCCGACCGTCGATCACCGTGATCGTCTCGAACACGCCGTCGCCGCGCGTCACGCCGAGGTCCTGCACCTGGACGTGCTCCTCGAGCGGCTTCGCCCAGGTGAAGGCGTCGGCCGCGGGGTCGTGCGGCGCGGCGTCGCGGGAGGGCTGGTTGAGGACGGCGAGCACGGTTTCGGTCATGCATCCATCCAACCGCAGCTCAGCCCGCTTCGGGCAGGGCGCCCAGCAGCTTCCACACGGCGGGCGTCAGCTCGGGGTGCTGCAGCGCGATCCGGCGCAGCCGGTGGTACTCCTCGCCCAGCCTGGTGCCCTGCCCGGACGCCGGGTGGCTCGACCACTGCGCGTGCCGCTTGCCGATCGCCTCGTCCAGGTCGACGGCGTCCGCACGCAGGATCAGCACGACCTGCTCGTCGACGGTGGGGAGCGTCGGCATGAACTCCCACGGGTCCTCGCCCTGACGGCTCCGGTGCTCGACGAGCATCGAGATCTCCTCGGCGGCCTCGGCGCGCAGCACTTCGAGGCTGCGCCCGGTCCTGCGGGGCTCAGCCATGGTGCCCCCGCAGCACGCCTGCCATGGGAAAAGCGTACGACACTCCATCGGTCACACTGGACGCGTGACCCTTCGCGACGAGAGCAAGTCCCAGCATCCCCGGGTGGTGGTCGTGTACCTGCTGCGCGACGGCGAGGCAGGCCCCGAGGTGCTGCTGGGAGAGAAGCGCCGTGGCCTCGGCACGGGCCGTCTGGTCGGCCCCGGCGGCAAGCGCGAGCCCGGCGAGTCGGCGGTCGAGACCGCCGTGCGCGAGGTGCGTGAGGAGGTCGGCCTGCGGCTCGACGCGGTCGACCTGGAGGCCCGTGGCACGTTGGACTACCGGTTCCCGTACCGACCGTCCTGGTCCCAGGTCTCGGACGTCTTCGTCTGCCGCCGCTGGCAGGGAGACCCGTCGGGCTCGGACGAACTGGAGCCGCGGTGGATCCCCGTCGACACCGTGCCCTACGACGCGATGTGGGACGACGCCCGCTACTGGCTGCCGGGGGTGCTCGCCGGGGGGAGCGTCCGCGCGCGGTTCACGTTCGCCGAGGACGACGCGACGGTCGCCGGGTTCACCGGGACGGGCGTCGGCGTGGGTGACTAGCGGCTAGCGCGGCTGCTGGGTGCGGGTGCTGCCGGTGCGCGCTTCCTCGGCGGCGGCCATGACGTCGGCGTCGCCGCTCCGGCCGCCCAGGGGCCGCACGAAGAAGTCGATGATGCCGACGACGATCGCGCCGATCATCGAGAACATCGCCCACCCGACGAACAGCCCGGCGGTACCGCGGCCGTCGGCGGGCGCGAGCAGGACGCTCGCGGCGTAGAAGCCGACCGTCAGCACGAGGAACACGACGACGACGGTGATGAGGACGCGGTGCCAGGTGATGCGGGGGTTCATCCGATCAGGATACGCGTCAGCGGCGCCTCACCGGTCCGCGTGCCGGCCGTGCGGCGGCTCGTCCGACGTGTCGGACCGAGCCGGCGCCCTGGAGCCCTCGGTGCGTGGGACGGGACGCGTGCGCGGCCCGGTCCCCGCGCCTCCCCCCACGTGCTCGGCCGTCACGTCGCTCCGCAGGCTCCGCGACGCGCCGGTACCGGCCCGCGTGGGCCCAGGCCGCTGCACCGGGCCGGTGCGGTCCCCGGGGCGCTGCACGGTGATGCGACCGGTCGGCGTCCCGCCGGGCTCCAGGCCGTCGCGACCGCCGGTGAAGACGTCACCGCCGGTGCGGTCGTCCTCCCAGTCGTCGTCCCGCAGCACGCTCAGGGTGCCGGTCTCGGTGGAGGTCAGGCCGTGGCGCTCGAGCTCGGCGTCGCGCTGGGTGCCGAGGAACTCGCGGTTGGCGGTGTTGGCGTCCTGGAACATCGTGGTCCGGCCGGTGACGATCGCCCGGATCCGTCGGCGCTCCCACCACTTCTTGCCGAAGTACATCAGCACCAGGCCGGCCGTGGCGTAGCAGGCCATCGTGATCAGGCCGCGAGCCGGGCCGGGGCCGACGCCGTAGACCTGGTGCTTGATCATGTCGACCATGCTCGAGCCGACGACGACGTTGTTCAGCCAGGCGAAGGGCTCAGGCATGAACCACTTCGGGTAGGCGCCGCCGGACGACGGCATGGACAGGAAGACGAAGCAGATCATCGCGGGTGCGGCGATGAACCGGCCGACGAAGTAGCTCAGGCCGTTCACCGCCAGGCCGATCGCCACGATCCAGCCCCAGGCGATGAGCACGAGCTGGATCCAGTGCCCGTGGATGGCGCCGAGCACGGGCCCGGCGAGCGTGTTCGTGATGAGCGAGATGACGAGGCCGCCGACGACGATGACCGTCATCCGGGTGCGGTGCCGGAGCGGGCCGCCCATGATGCCGATGAACATCGCGACCATGTAGCCGCCGATGCACCACGCGAGCATGACGTACATCGCGACGGTGCCGTACTCGTCCCACGCCGGCAGCGGTGCGAGCTCGGTGACCTTCGGGGTCGCCACGCCCAGGCCGGTCAGCACCGCGGTGAGGGTGGCCGGTACGAGGCTCGCGACCTGGAACTGGTGCGCGCTCGCCTTGAAGAACTCGTTCGCAGCGGGGTCGTACGCGACCGCCATCGAGCCACCCACCACGTCGCGCTTCGCCTGCGCGAGCGAGTCGTACGTGTGGAACACGAACTCGCCGGGCAACGCCTGCTGCACCGCCTGCACGAACGCCGGGTCGCTGCCGATCAGGGCGATCGGGACGTCGTGCGGGTGCGGGGCGTGGAACGCGAAGACGTAGCACAGGCAGAACCCGACGATGAAGAACAGCGGCATCCAGAGCTGCAGGCCGATCAGCTGGAGCGACGGGTGCAGGGTCGAGTACCACCGGCGGTAGGCGCCGTGCTGCTGGGGCGCGGGTACCGGAGCCTGTCGCCGGGGTCCAGAACGCGCGTGCCCGGCGACCTTGCCACCACGACGCGGCTTGGTCCCACGTGCGGAGGGCCGGGTCCCGCGCGGCTTCGGCGGCGTGGGACGGGAACCGCCGGGGCGCTCCGGTCCGTCGTCGTTCCTGGGGACGTCGTTCCGCGGCGTGCTCACTCGGCGCTCTGCTCCTGCTCTCGATCGGAGCGCCAGGATACGCCCGGGGTGCTCAGGAGCGACTGCGCGACGCCTGCGCCGAGTCCATCGCGAGCTCCTCGGCGTCGAGGGTCACGAGCACGCGGCGCATGACCTCCTCGTCGAGGTTCCCCTTCTCCCGCTCCTCGAGCACGATCTCGCGGCGGCGGTCGAGGAGCTCGCGCCGGATGTCCTGGATCTGCGAGCCACGCAGGCGCAGTGCGACGTTCCGCCCCTCGTCCTCTTCTTCTTCGGCGTCCTGACGGAATGTCTCGGCCTGACGCTCGAGTCGCGCCTTCAGCCGGTTGACCACCGAGTCGACGGCCTCCGAGCCGTACTGCTTCGCCCACGCCGGACGCCGCTTCTCGAGCAGCTCGATCGCGGCCTCGGTGGTGCGCTGGTTGAGTCGCATCTCGCTGCGCACGTCCTCCTCGCCCTCGGCGGGGTCCTGCACCTTGAGCGCGCGGATGACGAACGGCAGGGTGAGTCCCTGCAGCAGCAGGGTGCCGACGGTGACGAAGAAAGCGATGATGAAGATCGTGTCCTGTGCCGGGATCTGGGTCGGGCTCGCCACGACGGACACCGCAGCCGCCAGGGTGACCACACCGCGCATGCCCGTCCACGAGATGACGGTGAGCTCCCGCCAGTTGAGCTTCGGCTCGGCGGAACCGCGCATCCAGCGCAGCGAGGGGTGCCCGCGGGACAGCTTGATCCGCAGTGGCCGGAGCCACTTCCCGTTGAAGCGGTTGCGCGCGTAGGACTCGAACACGAACAGCGGCCGCACCAGGATCACGACGCCGAGCACGACGGCCGCGGCGGTGAGGGTCTGCCCGAGACTCCGTTCGCTCTCGACCAGGTCCTGCACGACGGTGTTGAGCTGCAGTCCGATGAGCGCGAACACGAAGCCCTCGAGGATGACGTCGATGCTCGTCCAGAGCGGGCGCTCCTGCAGGCGGGTGGCGTAGCCCTCCTTCGGCGAGTTGTAGCCGATGTACAGGCCCGCCGTGACGACCGCGATGACGCCGGAGCCGGACAGGTCCTCGGCGAGGATGTAGGCGACGAACGGCAGCAGGATGCTCATGATCGTCTCGACCACGGGGTCGTTGATGCGCATCCGGATCCAGTGCACGACGACGCCGAGCACGATGCCGACGACCAGACCGACGCCGATCGCCAGGCCGAAGATGCCGAGGTCCTGCCAGACGGTCAGTGACGTGCCCGCGATGATGAGCGTGAACACCCGCACCAGGGTCAGCGAGGCCGCGTCGTTGATCAGGCTCTCGCCGGACAGCACGGTCATGACGCGGCGGGGGAGTCCGAGCTTCCGGCCGATCGCGGCGGCGGACACCGCGTCCGGTGGGGCGACGATCGCGCCGAGCAGGATCGCCGCCGGCAGCGTCATGTCCGGGATGAGCAGGTACGCCACCCCGCCGACGACCAGGGCGGTGACGATCACCAGGAAGATGCCAAGCCGTCGGATCTGCTTGATCGAGCCGCGGAAGCTCTGCCACGACACGTCGAGGGCCGCCGAGTAGAGCAGCGGCGGCAGGATCACCGTGAGGATGACCTCGGAGTCGATCTCCATCGGCGGCAGCCCGGGCAGGAACGAGGCGGCCAGGGCGACCGCCGTGACGAGCAGCGGAGCGGGGAGCCCCTTGGCCCGGGCGAACCCCGTCACCGCGAGCGATCCGATCAGCAGGATGAGGAGCTCAGCGGTGTCCATGGACGCATTCTCCCATCGGCATGGTTCCGAAGCTGAACGAGTGTGAAGCTGCGGTGAACAACAGGTTGCCGATCAGGTTTGCTCGAAGGGCCGACGCCTGGGACACTTGCCCGCGGTGGACATCACACTCATAGTCGTCCTGGTCATCGCGTTGGCCCTCTTCTTCGACTTCACAAACGGTTTTCACGACACCGCCAACGCGATGGCGACCCCGATCGCGACCGGCGCCATGAAGCCCAAGGTGGCGGTCACCGTCGCTGCGGTGCTCAACCTGGTCGGTGCGTTCCTCAGCACCGCCGTGGCGACGTCGATCTCGCACGGGTTGATCAACGAGGGGCCCGGTGGCGTCGCCATCAGCCCGGAGATGATCTTCGCGGGCCTGATCGGGGCAGTCGTCTGGAACATGATCACGTGGCTCCGCGGGCTGCCGTCGTCGTCGTCGCACGCACTGTTCGGCGGGCTGATCGGTGCCGCGATCGTCGGTGCCGGGTTCCAGTCGGTCAACTACGTCGCGCTGCTGACGGTGGTGATCATCCCGGCGTTCGCCTCGCCCGTGATCGCCGCGCTCGTGTCGTTCCTGTCGACGCGCATCGCGTACCGGATCACGAAGCGTCCGGTGTTCCCGAACGAGCGCGGCGGGTTCCGCATCGGGCAGGTCTTCACCAGCTCGATGGTGTCCCTCGCACACGGCACCAACGACGCGCAGAAGACGATGGGCGTCATCACGCTGACCCTCATCGCCTCGGGCGCGCAGTCGTCGAACCAGGGCGTGCAGTTCTGGGTCGTCGTCGCCTGTGCCCTCGCGATCGCCCTCGGTACGTACACGGGCGGTTGGCGCATCATCCGCACCCTCGGCTCGGGCATCACCGAGATCCGCGCGACGCAGGGCTTCGCCGCCGAGGCCTCGACCGCCGCGACGATCCTCGCCTCCAGCCACCTCGGCTTCGCGCTGTCGACCACGCAGGTGTCCTCGGGCTCCATCATCGGTGCCGGTCTCGGCCGCCGCGGCTCGAAGATCCAGTGGTCGACCGCCGGCAAGATCGTCATCGCCTGGTTCATCACCCTGCCCGCGGCTGCCGCGGTCGGTGCGGTCGCCTCGGGCATCGCCCGCCTCGGCGTCATCGGGCTGGTACTCGACGCCGTGATCGGTGCCGTCGTCATCCTCGGCCTGTACCTGTGGTCGCTCCGCAAGCCGCACGAGCAGGCCTCCGCGATCGAGGTCGACGTCGCCGCGAACGCGGTCCTGACCCGCAAGGAGCTGCGTGACATGCAGCGCAAGAAGCGTGCCGACGCGGTCGCCCAGCGTCGCGCCGAACTGAGCCGCGAGCGCACGCTCCGTCGCATGGCGGCCCGCAAGGGAGGCCGTCGCTGATGGGCATCGACTGGTTTGCCTTCCTCACCGTGGCGCTCGTCGCCGTGGTCTCGTCGTGCTTCGTCGTCGCCGTGTACTCGGTCGGCCTCCGTCTCTGGAGCGCCGCCGACACCCGCGAAGGCAAGTTCACCGTGAAGGACGACGGCACGATCGGCCCGGCCACCGCCGGCTTCCCGAACCCGGCCGGAGCCTCGGCAGCGGCACGTGCGCTCCGTGCCGCGGCCATCGCGTGCTTTGTCGTGTGCGGCGCCGTCGTGCTCTACGGCATCTACCTCATCGTCCCGCAGTTCCACTGACGGGCCCGCTCACCGAGCGAGCAGAAGACGCCGGGCCGCCCTTCGCGACCCGGCGTCCTCTGCTCCCTCGTCGCGCGTGCGCCGCGTGCGCCGCGTGCGCTGCGTGCGCTGCGCGAGCGGGCGAAATGCCCGCGTCTTCGCGCCCAGTAACCCCGCCATCTCGCCCGCTCGCGTCCGGGCGTGACCGCGGGTCGGACGGGAGGCCCGTGGCGGCCTGGCACCGCGCCTCCGGGCCGTCGCGTGGCGAGTGGGCGAAATGCCGGCGTGCGTTGCCGAGGCGACCGTGGCATTTCGCCCGCTCGCGCGGGCGGCGCGTTCTTGGTGAGCAGAAGATGTCGGGTCGCCGTCTGGGACCCGACGTCTTCTGCTCACGAAGTGCGAGCGAGGGCGTCCGGGCGTGCCCGCGGGTCGGACGGGAGGCCCGTGGCAGCCGGGCACCGCGCCTCCGGTCCGTCAGGTGGCGAGCGGGCGGAATGCCGGCGTGCGTTGCCGAGGCGACCGCGGCATTTTCGCCCGCTCGCGCAGGAACGCGCCGGTCCCACCAGTCGCGGCGCGTTCCCGGACCGGCCGGACGGACGGGACTAGCCTCGACGTGTGACCGGCAACGAGGAGGCACTTGTGACGACGACGACGCGGACCGAGAGCGACTCTCTGGGATCACGGGAGGTCCCGAACGACGCGTACTGGGGCGTCAACACGTTGCGGGCGCTGGAGAACTTCCCGATCACCTCCGTCCCGATCGCCGTGTACCCGGACCTCATCGAGGCGCTCGTCACCGTGAAGCAGGCGGCGGCGCGGGCGAACCGGGCGATCGGTGTCCTCGACGAGGAGCGCGCCGATGCGATCGACCGCGCGGCGCAGGAGGTCCGCGACGGGGCGCTCCGCGAGCAGTTCGTCGTCGACGTCGTACAGGGCGGCGCCGGGACGAGCACGAACATGAACACGAACGAGGTGCTCGCGAACCGGGCCCTCGAACTCCTCGGGCGGGAGCGGGGCGACTACGCGTACCTGCACCCGATCGACCACGTGAACCGCAGCCAGTCGACGAACGACACGTACCCGACGAGCATCAAGATCGCGATGATCTTCGGGGTCCGTCGTCTGATCGTGCAGCTCGAAGAACTGTCGGCGGCGTTCGCCGAACGGGGCCGCGCCTTCGCCGACGTGCTGAAGGTGGGCCGGACGCAGCTGCAGGACGCCGTGCCGATGACCCTCGGGCAGGAGTTCACCGGGTTCTCGCACACGATCCAGGAGGACGCGGACCTGCTCCGCAAGGTGATGCCGCTGCTCGCCGAGATGAACCTCGGCGCCACGGCGATCGGCACCGGGATCACCGCGGACCCGCTCTACCGCGACGAAGTCCGTCGACAGCTGCAGGAGGCGAGCGGCATCGACGTCGTCACCGCCCCCGACCTCATCGAGGCGACGAGTGACGCCGGTGCGTTCATGACCCTGTCCGGCACGGTGAAGCGCAGCGCCGCGAAGCTCTCGAAGATCTGCAACGACCTGCGGCTGCTGTCGTCCGGTCCGCAGGCGGGTCTCGGCGAGATCACGTTGCCCGCTCGTCAAGCCGGCTCGTCGATCATGCCGGGCAAGGTCAACCCGGTGATCCCCGAGGTCGTGAACCAGATCGCCTACGCGGTCGCCGGGGCCGACACCACCGTGACGATGGCGGCGGAGAGCGGGCAGCTGCAGCTCAACGCCTTCGAACCGATCATCGCCCACTCGATCCTGCAGTCGCTGCAGTGGATGTCCCGCGGCTGCGCGACCCTGCGCGAGCACTGCGTCGTCGGCATCGAGGCGAACGAGGCGAAGCTCGCGGCCCAGGTCGACACGAACGTCGGCGTCGTCACCGCGCTCACGCCGTACATCGGGTACGCGGCGGCTGCGTCGATCGCGCACACGGCGCTGACCACCTCGACGCCGATCTCGACGCTCGTCGTGGCCGCGGGGCTGATGGAGGAGGACCAGGTCATGCGCGTGCTCAGCCCGGCACGCCTGTCGGGCATCGAGCTGGCGACGGGTGCGATCCCGATCATCACCGAGGAGATGCTGGACGCCGAGGCGCGCAAGCGCTGACGCGGGGCGTCCGTGCCGACAAGCACGCGCGCCCACGCACGCGCGCCCACACACGCCCGTCAGGGCAGCGGCCGCTCGCCCACCCGCACCTGCTGCGCCATCGCCCGCAGGTGCTCCTCGCCCGGGGTCAGCTCGGCGTCCTCTTCCTCGGCTACCCGCGCTGCCTCGGCCCGCACGTGCTGCGCAGCCGCGATGTCCTGGTCCCGCCAGCGCGCGAGCGTGAAGTTCCGCGTGACGTCCCGCAACGGCAGCCGGATCGACTCGTCCGCCTCGATGCCGGCGAGCAGCTGCCGCATGCGGATCACCTCGGAGTCGAGCTCCCCGCCGACCACGAGCACGAAGTTCGAGATGTACAGGTACACGAGCAGCAGGATCGCGCCGCCGAGCCACCCGTAGGCGCGGTTCCCGCCACCGAGGGTCTCCACGTACAGCGCGAACCCCACCGTGGCGATGGCCCAGGTCACGATCGCGAACGCGGCACCGGCCGACACCCACCGCAGCTGCGGGGTCTTCACGTTCGGCGTCGCGTAGTAGAGCACCGCCACCATCACGACGAGGTCGGCCGCGAGCACCGGCCACTTGACCACGTTCCACACGTCGTCGATCCAGGGCGCCCACCCGAGCTGTCGGATGACGGCCTCGGAGATCGTCGGTGTGCCGAGCAGGATGACGATGGCGACGGCACCGCCGACCATGACGAGCAGCGTGACGAGGAGCATCATGCTGCGGAACTTCCAGATCCGCCGGCCCTCCTCGACCTCGTAAGCGGTGTTCATCGCCCGCCCGAACGCCGTCGCGTAGCCGGACAGTGACCAGAGCGTCAGCACGACGCCGATCGTGAACCCGAGCCACGGGTTGTCCAGGGTCAGCAGCTGCCGGAGCGGCCCCTCGAGGTGCTCGGCGGTCTCCGGCCGGACGATGAACCCGAGGACCTCGACGATGTCGGTCAGGCTGTCGCCCTTGCGGTCGACGATGGACAGCGCCGACACGACCGCCAGCGCGGTCGGGAACACCGTCAGCAGCGCGAAGAACGTCAGCGACGCGGCCGCGTCGACGACGCGGTGCCGGATGACCGAGTGGTAGGTGCGCCGGACGACGGCGCGGACTCCGGTCCGCTGGAGGTCGCGCGATGCGCTGTCCGGCATGTGTCGTACGGTACCCGACACGTGCGGTCCTGGAGGCCCGTGGCGGCGCCGCCACGGGCCTCCCGACTGCCTGTTGGTCGCGCTGGTGCGCCGGCAAGACACCGGTGTTCACACTCCGCACCGCGGAACGCGGGTGTTCCACGCGCGAACACCGGTGTTTTGCGGCCCCGACCCCGACCGCCGCCCGAGGTCAGTTGGCGTGCGGGTGCAGGGCGTCGTAGCGGCGGAACGACGGGACCATCCGGAGGAGCAGCGCGACGAGGCCGATGATGAGCACGCCGCCGATGACCGGCGGGTACGCGATGCCGGCTGCGACGACCAGGCCGGCGTACAGGTCGCCGAGCCGCGGGCCGCCCGTGACGACGACGATGAAGATGCCCTGCAGCCGACCGCGCATGCCGTCCGGCGACGCCGCCTGCAGGATCGTGTTCCGGAACACCGAGCTGACGTTGTCCGCGCCGCCGGCCAACGCCAGGAACAGCGCCGCGAGCCCGAGGGCGGGCAGGATCTCCACGCCGAACGCCTCGCCCGAGCGGCCGCCGAGCACGTGCGCCAGCGCGATGACCACACCGAACGCCGCGATCGCCCCGCCGTACGCCGTGATGGCCCAGCCGACGGCCTCACCCTGGCGTCGGACGTGCCCGAGCGGCCCGGAGAACACGCTCGACAGCAGCGCCCCGATCGCGTACGCGGCGGTCAGGGTACCGACGGTGATCGACCCACCGCCGATGACGAGCGCGCCGATCGCGGGGAACAGCACACGCGGCTGCCCGAAGGTCATCGCGATGATGTCGAGCACGAACGTCATCGTGATGTTGCGCGACCGCCGCAGGAACTTCGCGCCCTCGATGAGCGAGCCGAGCCCGGGCCGCAGTGCGTCGTGGTCGGCGGCCATCCGGGGCAGCGTGAACACCCCGAGGAACGCGAACGTGAACAGCACGACGTCTATCGTGTAGGTCGGCGCGAACCCGACGCTCGCGATGAGCACGCCGGCGATCGCCGGACCCACGGTGACCTGGAACCCGGACGCGATCCCGCCCAGGGCGCTCGCCGCGGGCAGCAGGTCGGTACCGACGAGCCGCGGGACGATGGCCGAGCGGGAGGCGTTGCTGACGGTGGCGGCCACGGCGTTGACCGTCGCGAGCAGGTAGAGCAGTGCGACGCTGTGCAGGTCGAGCCAGGCGTGCGTGGCGATCAGGGCGACGGCGACCCACGCGATGATCGACGACACGAGCGCGACGAGCCGTCGGTCGAAGGCGTCCGCGAGCATGCCGCCGTACAGGCCGGCGACGATCATCGGCACGAGCGCGATGACACCCACCAGGGCCACGGCGAACGTCGAGCGGGTGATCTCGTAGACCTCGAGCCCGACGGCGACGGTGGTCATCTGGGTGCCGATGCCGGCGATCGCGGTGCCGGCCCAGAGCCGGGCGAAGGCGGGGGAGCGGCGGAGCGGGGTGAGGTCGGCGAGCAGGCGGCGGCGCGGCGGTGCGGGAGTCGATGGTGTCACGGTGGAACCATTCTGCGGGCTGGACGCTCGTTGCGCGTGCCCGGTGCGTGCTCTGGTTGACTGATCGGCATGACTGACCTGAACAGCAAGCCCGAGTTCGACGCCCCCGAGGGCCCCGCCCCCACCGAGCTCGTCATCACCGACATCGTCGAGGGCTCCGGCGAGGAAGCGTCCGCCGGCTCCACCGTCAAGGTCCACTACGCCGGGGTCGAGTACGAGACCGGCGAGGAGTTCGACAGCTCCTGGAACCGCGGCGAGCCCATCGACTTCCCGCTCGCGGCCCTGGTGCGCGGCTGGCAGGAGGGCATCCCCGGCATGAAGGTCGGCGGTCGCCGCAAGCTCGTCGTCCCGCCGGAGCTCGCCTACGGTCCCGCCGGTGGTGGGCACTTCCTGTCCGGCAAGACCCTCATCTTCGTGATCGACCTGCTCGGGGTCCGCTGATGCAGGTCGGTGCCCCGACGATCGAGCTGAACGACGGCCACCGGTTCCCGGAGCTCGGCCTCGGCACCTACGGCCTGAACGGCGACGAGGGCGCTGCGGCGGTCGGCACCGCGATCGCGAGCGGCTACCGGCTGCTCGACACGGCGCTGAACTACGGCAACGAGGACGCCGTCGGCAAGGCCGTCCGCGAGTCCGAAGTGGCGCGCGAGGACCTCGTCGTCACGTCGAAGCTGCCCGGTCGGCACCACGGCTACGACGAGGCGCACCGCTCGATCGACGAGACCCTCGGCAACCTGGGGCTCGACCACGTCGACCTGTACCTGATCCACTGGCCGAACCCGTCGGTGGACAAGTTCGTCGACACCTGGAAGGCGTTCGTCGACCTCCGCGACAGCGGCAAGGTCCGCTCGATCGGCGTCTCGAACTTCACGCCGGAGCACCTCCGCCGCATCGTCGACTCCACCGGGGTCGCCCCGGCCGTCAATCAGGTGGAGCTGCACCCGTACTTCCCCCAGGCGGAACTGCGGAAGGTGCACCAGGAGCTCGGCATCGTGACCGAGAGCTGGAGCCCGCTCGCGAAGCGGTCGGAACTGCTCACCGAGCAGCCGATCGTCGACGCCGCCGCGGCGCACGGTGTGGCCCCCGGCCAGGTCGTGTTGCGCTGGCACGTCCAGCTCGGTGCGGTGCCGGTGCCGAAGTCGGGCGATGCCGCCCGCCAGAAGGAGAACCTCGACGTCTTCGGCTTCGAGCTGACCGACGACGAGGTGCAGGCGATCTCCGCGCTCGAGCGCGGTCGTCTGTGGGACGGCGACCCGGACACGCACGAAGAGATGTGACTCCGACGCGACCCTTCGGGGACAGCGGGGCTCCCGGTGGGCAGTACACTGGTTCCCCCTCTTCCCGAAGGGTTGCGTGTGTCCGAACCGACCGAGATCGACCGTGAACGCGGCTACGTCGACGGCCTCTTCCGTCGTCTCGACGAGCTGACCGCCGAGGCCGAGCAGCGCCTCGCCGAGACCCGCCGACAGGCGGTCGGCGGGAACCACCAGAGCCGCAGCGAGCGCGATGCGTACGCCCGGCTCTACGAGGACACCGTCGCGACGCTCGAGCGGGTGGGGGACCGTCTGGTCTTCGGCCGGCTCGAGGTCGCCGAGCCCGACAACCCCGACGACACCTTCCGGTACATCGGCCGGGTGGGGCTGCGCGACGCCGAGCACCGGCCGCTGCTGCTCGACTGGCGCGTCCCCGGCGCGAGCGCCTTCTACCAGGCCACCGCAGCGCACCCGATGGGCATGCGGTCCCGTCGGCACCTGTCCCTGCAGGGCCGTCGCGTGGTCGGCGTCGAGGACGAGGTGTTCGACGCCTCGCTCTACGACGACGAGCGCACCCACCTGCAGGGCGAGGGGGCGCTGCTCGCCGCGGTCACCGCCGAACGCACCGGCCGGATGACCGACATCGTCGCGACGATCCAGGGCGAGCAGGACCGCATCATCCGCTCCCCGCTCGAGGGCGTGCTCATCGTGCAGGGCGGCCCCGGCACCGGCAAGACCGCCGTGGCGCTGCACCGGGCCGCCTACCTGCTCTACTCGTACCGCGAGCGGCTGCGGGGCTCCGGCGTGCTCATGGTCGGCCCGTCCCCGGCGTTCCTGACGTACATCGAGCAGGTGCTCCCGTCGCTCGGCGAGACCGGTGTGGTGATGGCGTCGCTCGGGTCGCTCTACCCGGGCGTGCACGCGACGACCCACGACTCCCGCGACGTCGCCGCCGTGAAGGGCGCAGCGCAGATGGCGTCACTCCTTCGGCGGGCGGTGCGCTCGCGCCAGGTCGTGCCGACCGAGTCGGTCACGCTCGACGTCGAGGGCGAGCGGCTCGTCGTGCCGCCGCAGCTCGTCGCCGACGCCATGAAGCGTGCGCAGGACCGCGGCAAGCCGCACAACGCCGCCCGCGTCACGTTCAACAAGACCGCCCTCGACGCGATGACCCGCCTGCTCGCCGAGCAGCTGCGGGAACGCGGCACCACGGTGGACGAGGCCGACGAGAAGGTCCTGCGCGAGGACATCCGGAGTTCGTACGACGCCCGCGTGCTGCTCAACACCGCGTGGCTGCCGCTGCCGCCGGAGAAGTTCCTCGAGGACCTCTACGCCCGGCCGAACTGGCTCGCCTCGCTCACCCCCGACTGGACCCCGGAGCGCCGAGCCCTGCTGCAGCGCGCCCGAGGTGCAGCCTGGACCGTCGAGGACGTCCCCCTGCTCGACGAAGCCGCCGAACTGCTCGGCCCGTTCGACCCGACCGGCGGCGCCGCCAAGCGCGCGGCGAAGGCCAGCCGGAACCGCGACATCGAGAACGCCCGCCAGGCCATCGAGAACATGGGTGTCGAGGGCATCGTCAGCGCCGAGCAGGTCGCCGGCTCGTTCGCCGAGGGCGGCGACCCCCGCTCCACCGCCGAGCGCGCCGCCGACGACCGCGAGTGGACCTACGGGCACATCGTCGTCGACGAGGCGCAGGAGCTCTCGCCGATGCAGTGGCGCGTGCTCGCCCGCCGCAACCCGCTGCGCTCGTTCACGATCGTCGGCGACATGGCGCAGGGCTCCTCGCCGGGTGCCGCACGCACCTGGGACGACGTCATCGGGGCGCTCGCCCGTCGCCGACGCGGCCGTGCGCCGCAGGTGCCGCTCGACCACCGCATCGAGCAGCTCACGGTGAACTACCGCACCCCGCGCTCCATCGTCGAGGCCGCCGGGGCCTTCGCGGACAGCGCCGGCCTCACCGTCACCCGCAACGAGGCCGTGCGCGACGGCGACCCGGTCGAGCGTGTCCGCGTCGCCCGGGCCGACCTGCTCGACACCGTCGTGGCGGTCGCCGACGCCGAGCGTGCCCGGATCGGCTCCGGCACCATCGGCGTCATCGTCCCCGAGTCCCAGGTCGACGCGGTCCGGCAGCGGCTCGCCCGCACCGAGGCGGACGTCCGGGGGCTCGCCTCGCCGAACGCCGGCTCGCTCACGGTGCTGACGGGTGCGGACGCCAAGGGCCTGGAGTTCGACGGCGTGCTGCTCGTCGACCCGGACGGCGTGGGCGCCGACGCCGCCCGTGCCGCCGCCGCGGTGTACGTCGCGATGACGCGTCCGACCCGTCGCCTGACGGTCATCGACGTCGACTGACGGTGGTGCGCGCGTCCCCGCGCGCTTCGTGAGCAGGAACGGTCGGCTGCGTCGGTCCCACGCGACCGTTCCTGCGCACGATCGGTGGGTGGTGGCGTCACCGCGGGGCGGACGGGAGGCCCGGTGCGGGCCCGCCACGGGCCTCCCGGCTCAGGTCGGGTCGCCCTCGGAGCGCACACGCGCGACCAGGTCGGCCCACGGACCGTCGAGGCGGCGACCCGGGATCGTCACGGTGGTGCGCTCGACGGTGATCGTCCAGCTGAAGTCGTCGGGGACGGGGGCTGCCGTCGGCGCCGGGGTGCGCTGCAGCGCATCGACGACCTCGGACCACGCCGTGGGGTCGCTGCTCGTGTCGGTGTCGACCCGCCAGCGCCGTGTGGTGCCAGCGAAGCCCCCGGTGCGGCGGACCTCGATGCGCATGCCCTCGACGCTACGCCCGGGTGGTGCGGTCAGTCGAGCACGCCCACGCGCTGCCAGGCCTGGCGCACCGCGGTCTGCTCGGCCGAGCCGTCCCCGAACCGCCGCCCGGCCGCGTCGACGGTGACGGTGGCGAAGCCCGCGAAGTCGATCGAGGCGGTCACCTCGGGCGACGTCAGGGCGTCCCACCAGACGGCACCGGCGCCCAGCCACGCGGGGCCGCCGATCGCCGTGGCCGCCAGGAAGAACGCGTGGTTCGGGATGCCGGAGTTCGTGTGGACCCCGCCGGCGTCGTCCGTGGTGTCGACGAACCCGGCCATGGTCGCCGGTTGCGGGTCCTTCCCGAGCACCGGGTCGTCGTACGCGGTGCCGGGGGCTCGCATCGACCGGAGCGCGTCGCCCTGCACAGCGTCGGTGAACAGCCCCTCGCCGATGAGCCAACTCGCCTGCTCCGCCGTCTGCCCCGCAGCGTACTGGGCGACCAGGGAGCCGAAGACGTCGCTGATCGACTCGTTGAGGGCGCCCGACTGGCCCTGGTAGGTCAGGTCGGCGGTGTACTGCGTGACGCCGTGCGCGAGCTCGTGGCCGATGACGTCGAGCGCGACGGTGAAGCGGCGGAACACCTCGTCGTCGCCGTCGCCGAACACCATCCGGTTGCCGTCCCAGTAGGCGTTGTCGTAGTCCTGGCCGTAGTGCACGGTCGCGTCGAGGGGGAGCCCCGCGCCGTCGATCGACACCCGGTCGAACACCTCGAGCCAGAAGGCGTGCGTGGCGCCGAGGCCCGCGTACGCCTCGTCGACCGCGGCGTCACCGGAATCGGCGTCGCCCTCGCGCCGGACGACGGTGCCGGGCAGCGTCGTGGTGCCGCGCGCGTCGGTGATCGTCCGCTGCGGGGAGCGGTCGACGGCGCCGCTGACGCCGCGCGGCGCGACCAGGTGCTCGTGCTTCGGCGCCTGCACGGCGTCGAGCGAGGCCAGTGCGGTGCGTGCCGCCGAGGCCGCCCGTGGGAACGCATCGGCGTCGGCGACGGCGCGGAGCAGGTAGGGCGGGACGACGGAGCGGATGCGGTCGGTCGCGGTCATGCGGACATGCAACCACCGGGCACCGACACGGCCCTGCGCGGGCTGTCGGGCGGCGGCGGTCAGTCGCGCTTGCGGTGCTCGACGAGGGCCAGCGCGTACGACTCCCACCACTGGCCGGCCGCGGGGCCGCCGTTGCAGGTGCCGTCGCTGAGCCCCGGCGTCTTCACCCAGAGCAGGGCGTCGAGCCGGGTGCTGCCGCCGGTGACGTGCGGCTCCTGGCCGAGGCCGGCGCCCTCGGGGTTGCACCAGGTTCCCCGCCACCCCTGCCCGTTCCGGGAGACGTCGATGACGAAGTGCGGGTCACCGCCGATCGCGTCGGCGAGCTCGTCGGCGTACGCGCGCTCCTGGTCGACGCGGTAGAAGTTGGACACGTTCGTGAAGAACCCCTGCACCTCGTCGACGCCGGCCTGCCGCAGCCAGTCCGCCATGGTGGCGGTCGGCACGCGGTTCTCGTTGCCGCCGTCCAGGTACACGGTGAGCCCGTGGCCGGTCAGCGCGTCGACGGCCTTCCGCAGCAGGGGCAGGCGCTCGTCGCGCAGCCGCTCGCAGTTCTGGATCTGCGCGATCGAGTCGGGTTCGACGAGCACGACGGCGTGTGAACCGGCCATCGCACGGACGGCCGACCGGACCCACGGCAGGTAGGCGTCGTCCGCGGTGCCACCCTTCGAGTAGCTGCCGCAGTCGCGGTCCGGGATGCTGTAGAGGACGAACACGGGGGTGCCGCCACGTTGCTTCGCCGTGCTGACCACCGACCGGATCGTCGAGCGGGTCTCGGCCTGCGAAGTGTTCGTCAGCCAGGTCGCGATCGGCTGGTCGGCGATCACGGCGATCTGCTCGGCGGTCGCGGCGTCGCCGGCGGCCCGTGCCTGTCGCTCGCGGATGCTGGCCTGGTTCACGGCGGTCGGCTGGCGCGCGAGCCCGCCCGGGAACGCCTCGGCGGCGGACTTCCGCTCGGCGACGGTGCGCCCGCTCGGGGTGCCGTCGCCGTCCGGCTGGCCGCCGTTCCACGGGCCGACGACCACGAGCGTCGTGACGACCGCGGCGACGGCGACGGCGGCGACGGCGATCCACCCCCACTGCCGCGGGCCGCCGGTGCGGCTGCGGCGTGGGGTGCTGGGTGCCTCGTGCTCCGGCATGCTGCGGTGCTCCTGATCTGCCCGTGCGGTGTCGGTGGTGTGGGCACCGATCGCGCCCCGACCCATGCTGGCAGGTGCGGGGGAGTCCTGACCAGCGCCGAGCCCGATCCCCCAGGAGTCGTACCGCCGCCTGACAGGAGCGCTCCAGCGACCGGCCAGGACCGTGCCGCACACTGTCCGGATGTTCCGTCGACTCCTCCTCCTCGCCCTGACCGCGGGCTACGCCTGGGTGATCTGGCGGATGACGCTGACCCCGCAGGTCTTCACCTCGGCCCAGAACTCGCTCGTGCTGCACGCGATCGCCTGGGTGCAGCAGCTGCCGCACGGTGCGTGGTTCACGTACGAGCGCACCGAGTTCCTCGCCAACATCGCCATGTTCGTGCCGGTGGGGGTGCTCGCGGCGCTGTGGCTGCCCCGGCGCTGGTGGATCCTCGGCGCGCTCGTCGCGGTCGCGCTGTCCACGGGCATCGAGTTCGCGCAGGCCACCTACCTGCCGTACCGCGTCGCGGACCCGCGCGACGTGCTGTCGAACGGCCTCGGCGGGCTGCTCGGCGCGACGCTGGTCGGACTCGTCCGCAGTCTGCTGCCGGAGCGTCGCCGCCGACGCCGTCTGCACCCCAGGACCGCCTAGGACTCTGGTAGTCTTGTGCGGTTGCCGTCGAACGGCCGCGGACAAAGAGCGCTCGTGCATCAGGCACGGGCACCGCGCAACGGACAGGAAGGGGATCACCATGGCACTTGACGCACAGGTCAAGCAGGAGATCATCGAAGAGTACGCGACCCACCCGGGCGACACCGGATCCCCCGAGGTCCAGGTCGCCGTTCTGACGCGTCGTATCAACGACCTGAACGAGCACCTCAAGGAGCACAAGCACGACCACCACTCGCGTCGTGGCCTGCTCCTCATGGTCGGTCAGCGTCGCCGTCTCCTCGGCTACCTCTCCGACGTCGACATCGCCCGCTACCGCACGCTCATCGAGCGCCTCGGCCTGCGTCGCTAGTCGACCGACACACGCTTGACCGAACGCCCCGGACCTCTTCGCGAGGACCGGGGCGTTCGTCGTTCCCGGGGCGGTCGACGCTCGGCGGGGCCCCGTTCAGTCCGCGCGCCGTCCTCGGTCGGTCACGACGCCGGTCGCGAGGCCGGTCGCGAGGCTGGTCACGACACGTCGCCCGCGCTCGTCCCGCGGTTACAGTTCGTCGGCTACCGCGGTCCCAGGCGACACTTCGTGACCGCTCCGCAGTCAGCGCGCGGGGAGTCGTGACCGATCGGCACGCCGCTCGACGGCGGGAATGGTTGTGGCGGTGACCCGGTTGGATGCTATGTTCATGCAAACGCATCGAAAGTCGGGAAGCATCATGACCACCATCGCCGTCGTCTCCGCCGGACTCTCCGAGCCCAGCTCCACCCGCCTGCTCGCCGACCGTCTGGGCGAGGCCGCCGTGGCGTCGCTCGTCGCCGAGGGCACCCCGGCACACGTCGTGCACGTCGAACTCCGGCCGCTCGCGCACGAGATCACCGATGCGATGCTCACCGGCTTCGCGGCCCCGGCGCTCTCCGCAGCGATGGCCGCCGTGGTCGAGGCCGACGCCGTCGTGTTCGTCACGCCGATCTTCACCGCGGGCGTCAGTGGACTGGCGAAGTCGTTCCTGGACGTGCTCGACAAGGACTCGATGGCCGACATGCCCGTCCTGCTCGGGGCCACCGGCGGGACCTCGCGGCACTCCCTCGCGATCGACCACGCCCTGCGGCCCGTCTTCGCGTACCTGCGCGCGGCGATCGTGCCCACCGGGGTCTTCGCCGCGACCGACGACTGGGGGACCGACGGTGACGCGGCCGCCCTGGACGGTCGCATCCGCCGGGCCGGAGCCGACCTGGCCTGGGCGATCCGGGCCTCCAGGCGGGCCCCGCAGGAAGCCGACGCGCTCCCCGCGACCCCGGACTTCGCGAGCCTGCTCGGCGGCCTCGGCCACTGACCGCGGTCGACCCCTGGCTCAGTACCAGTGCGGGTTGACGCTCATCTCGTGACCCCACGCCCCGCAGGGTGAGCCGTAGGCGCTCTTGATGTACGCGAGTCCCCAGTCGATCTGCGTGTTCGCGTTGGTGCGCCAGTCGGCTCCGGCGACCGCCATCTTCTCGGCCGGCAGCGACTGCGGGATGCCGTAGGCACCGCTCGAGGAGTTGAGGGCGTTCGCCCGCCACCCGGACTCCTGCGTCCAGAGCGACACCAGGCACGAGAACTGGTCGGAGCCCCACCCGTACGACCCGAGCGCGCTCCGCGCGTAGGCCTGTGCGGCCGCGGGGTCCACGGCGACGCCCCCGGTGCTCGGGTAGGACGAGCCGGTGCCGCCGCTGGTCGCGCCGCCGCTGGAAGCGCTGCTGCTGGCGTTCGCGGCGTTCGCGTTCGCCGCCGCCTCGGCCGCCGCCGCTGCGGCCCGCTTGCGCTGCTGCTCCGCCTTCTGCGCGGCGACCCGCTGGCCGAGCTCGTACCCGGCCTCCTGCTTCGCGGTGCTGTCCTTGAGCGACGCGAGCTGTGCGTACAGCTCGTCGCTGTGCTGCTCCGTCGACTCGACGGCGGCGTCCGCGGCCTGTTCCGCCGACTTCGCCGCGGCCGAGCGTTCCTCGGCCGCCTGCGCGCGCGTCGCGCGTTCCGTCTCGGCCCGCTCGGCCTGCTCGTGCAGCGAGGACGCCGTGCCGGCCGCGACGGACGCCTCGTCCATCACGCCGGACCAGGTCTCCGACAGCTGGTCGAGCGCGCCGAGCTGGTAGAGCAGCTGGTCCGGGTTCTTCGCGGTCGCGATGCGGGTGGTCATCTGGTTCGTGCTGCCGTCGCGGTACAGGTTCGCGGCCAGTTGGCCGGCCCGCTGCTGGGCCCGGTCCGCCGTCTCGCTCGCGTGCTGCGCCTGGGCCTGGAGGCTCGTGGCGGCCTGGGTGGCCGACGCCAACTCCGACTCGGCCGCGTCCGCCTTCGACGAGGCCACCAGGGCGGCCTGTGACTTCGCGGCTGCTTCGTCCTGCGCCGACTGCAGCGCGGCCTGCACCTTCTGCACCTCGGTGCGCTTCGCGGTCTCGTTGCCCTTGGCGCGCTGGACGTCCTGCCACGTGGGGTACTCGGTGGCGTTCGCGGGGGCAGCGGTCAGGGCCGGGGCGACGAGCGCGCCGACGACCACGGCGGCCGCGACGAGCACGCCCCGCGAGGGGGTGAAGCGCATGTCGGCAGGCTACCGATGTTCACCAGGAGTCCAGCGAGCCGCGCCGCCGACAGCCTGAGGACTGGTAAAGTCCATCGTGTCCGAGGACTCATTCCCCGGATGTCACACACAACACTGCGCAGGCCGGGCACGGAGCTGGTCATCGGTGGTGGCTCGCGGGCCGGAACGGTTTCCCGAGTGCTTCTACTGCTGGCCAGACATGCGTCCGGAACGATCGGCGCGCACGCACCATCGAGTGCCGTCGCCATGGCCTGCCGGAAACACATCAAGGAGGCGCCCTTTTGGAGGGTCCCGAGATCAAGTTCGCCGAAGCCGTCATCGACAACGGCAAGTACGGCAAGCGCACCGTCCGGTTCGAGACCGGTCGGCTCGCACAGCAGGCCCAGGGCGCGGTCGCCGCGTACCTGGACGAGGAAACGATGCTCCTCTCGGCCACCAGCGCCGGCAAGCACCCGCGTGAGGGCTTCGACTTCTTCCCGCTGACCGTCGACGTCGAGGAACGCTCCTACGCCGCCGGCAAGATCCCCGGTTCGTTCTTCCGTCGTGAAGGCCGTCCGTCGACCGAGGCCATCCTCGTCTGCCGTCTCATCGACCGGCCGCTGCGTCCGTCGTTCGTCGACGGCCTCCGCAACGAGGTGCAGATCGTCATCACCGTCCTGAGCATCGCTCCGGACGAGTTCTACGACGCGCTGGCGATCAACGCCGCGTCCGCGTCGACGCAGATCTCCGGTCTGCCGTTCTCCGGCCCGATCGCCGGTGTGCGCCTCGCGCTCATCGGTGACCAGTGGGTCGCGTTCCCGAAGGCCTCGCAGCTCGCCGACGCCGTGTTCGACCTGACCGTCGCCGGTCGTGTCGTCACGGACGAGGCCGGCAACGAGGACGTCGCGATCATGATGGTCGAGGCCGAAGCCACCGAGCACGCCTGGGACCTCATCCAGGGCGGGGCCACGAAGCCCGACGAGGCCATCGTCGCCCAGGGTCTCGAGGCGGCGAAGCCGTTCCTCAAGTCCCTCGTCGACGCGCAGGCCAAGCTCGCCGCGCAGTCGGCCAAGGAGATCCAGGACTTCCCGGTCTTCCCGCCGTACGCGCCCGAGGTCTACTCGGCTGTCGAGGCACTCGCGCTCTCCGAGCTCGGTGACGTCTACAAGATCGCTGCCAAGACCGAGCGTCAGGACGCCGACGACGCGCTCAAGTCGCGCGTCAAGGCCGCCATCGCGGAGCAGGTCACCGCGGGCTCGCTGCCCGAGGTCGCCAACTCGCAGGTCAGCGCCGCCTACAAGTCGGTCACGAAGAAGGTCGTCCGCGGCCGCATCCTGACCGAGCAGATCCGCATGGACGGCCGCGGCCTCGCCGACATCCGTCCGCTCGACGCCGAGGTCGCCGTGATCCCGCGCGTCCACGGTTCGGCGATCTTCCAGCGCGGCGAGACGCAGATCCTCGGCGTCACCACGCTGAACATGCTCAAGATGGAGCAGCAGATCGACTCGCTGTCGCCCGTCACGAAGAAGCGCTACCTGCACCACTACAACTTCCCGCCCTACTCGACCGGTGAGACCGGCCGCGTGGGTTCGCCGAAGCGTCGCGAGATCGGGCACGGCTTCCTCGCCGAGCGCGCCCTCGTGCCGGTGCTGCCGTCGCGTGATGAGTTCCCCTACGCCATCCGTCAGGTCTCCGAGGCGCTCAGCTCCAACGGCTCGACCTCGATGGGTTCCGTCTGCGCCTCGACCCTCTCGCTGCTCAACGCCGGTGTGCCCCTCAAGGCCCCGGTCGCCGGCATCGCGATGGGCCTGGTCTCCGACACCGTCGACGGTCAGACCCGCTACGCGGCCCTGACCGACATCCTCGGCGCGGAAGACGCCCTCGGCGACATGGACTTCAAGGTCGCCGGTACCTCGGAGTTCGTCACCGCGATCCAGCTCGACACCAAGCTCGACGGCATCCCGTCGACGGTGCTCGACGCGGCGCTCAAGCAGGCCAAGGAGGCCCGCTCGGCCATCCTCGGTGTGCTGAACGAGGCCATCGACGCCCCCGACGAGATGGCGGACACCGCTCCTCGCGTCATCTCGGTGCAGATCCCCGTCGACAAGATCGGCGAGCTGATCGGCCCGAAGGGCAAGACGATCAACGGCATCCAGGACACCACCGGTGCCGACATCTCGATCGAGGACAACGGCACCGTCTACATCGGCGCCGTCGACGGTCCGTCGGCCGAGGCCGCTCGTGCCCAGGTCAACGCGATCGCCAACCCGACCAACCCGGAGATCGGGGACCAGTTCCTCGGCACCGTCGTGAAGATCGCCACCTTCGGCGCCTTCGTGTCGCTGCTCCCGGGCCGTGACGGTCTGCTCCACGTCTCCGAGGTGCGCAAGCTCGCCGGTGGCAAGCGTGTCGAGAACGTCGAGGACGTCCTGGGCGTCGGCCAGAAGGTCCTGGTCGAGGTCACCAAGGTGGACGACCGCGGCAAGCTGTCGCTCGCGCCGGTCGTGGCCGACGAGACCGAGGGTGACTCCACCTCGGCCGAGACGGTCCGCGCCCACGCCGAGGACCCGGCCGAGGGCTGATCCTCCTCCGCGTCCTGACGCACGAACGGCCGCCGTCCCTTCCGGGGCGGCGGCCGTTCGCCGTTGCGGGGCGTGTGTGCGTGTTGGCCGCGCGTGCTTTCGCGGTCAGCGACACCTCACGGGCACGGCGCCGCGTGAACTGTCGCTGTGCGCGAAAGATCGCCGCGCCGTGCCACGTGCGGGTCAGGCCGCGGGGGTCTCCTGCGTGCCCATGAGCTGCGCGCGCCCGAGCAGGTGCCCGCGGAGCATGAAGCCCACGACCGCGGGGGTCGCGTCGGCGGGGACCTCGAGCACGGGGACGTCGAGGGCGCTCAGCGTGAAGAAGTAGCGGTGCGCACCGTGACCCGCGGGCGGAGCGGCCCCGAGGAACGTGTCCGTGCCGAACTCGTTGCGGCGACGGAGCGCCTCGGCGGGCAGCAGGGCGTCATCGGTACCGGCGCCGGCGGGGAGCGAGGTCGCCGAGCCCGGGATGTCGGTCAGGCTCCAGTGCCAGAAGCCGGAGCCGGTCGGGGCATCGGGGTCGTAGACGGTCAGGACGAAGCTCATCGTGCCCTCGGGTGCGTCCGACCACTCGAGTGCGGGGGAGCGGTCCTCACCGCCGACGTCGGAGCCGCGTGCCGAGGTGGGCAGCTCGCCTCCGTCGGTGAAGTCGGGGCTCGTCAGGGTGAAGGACGGGACGTCGGGCAGGTTCCAGTTGGGGTCGTTGGCCATGCCCCAAGCCAACACCCGCTGGCTCGGGCTGCGCTCGGTGCGCGCGCGGGGCTGTGGGAGTTCGCACGCGACGGCCTGGAGGCACGGTGCGGGCCCGCCACGGGCCTCCCGTCCGATGGCGGTCGCCTCGACCGCCCCGCCGGAGCGACAGCGTCGGCGACAGCCGGGCGTCAGCCCGCGAGCACCCGGTCGACCACGCGGTTGAGCGCAGCGGTGGCGGCGATCGCGTCACCGGCGTACGCGCCGGCCATCGCACCGTCGCGCGCGAGCATGAGCTCGTCGGCACCGTCTCCGGGAAGGGGATGTCCGGCCTCCTGCAGCAGGGTCGCCAGTCGTTCGGTGTACCAGTCGCGGTGCACGGCGACGACCTGGCGGACCGGGTCGCGCGGGTCGTGGTACTCGGCGGCGGCGTGCAGGAACGCACAGCCTCGGAACGCCGGGTCATTGACGTCGTCGGCCAGTGCGGCGACCCACGCACGGACGGCCCGGTCGGGGGAGCCGGCGTCGGCGATCAGCTGCTCCATCCGCTCCTGCACGCGCTCGTGCTGGGTGCGGATGTAGGCGAGGATCAGGTTGTCCTTCGACCCGTAGTGCTTGTAGAACGTCGCCTTCGTGACGCTCGCCTCGGAGATGAGGCGGTCGACGCCGACGCCGTGGATGCCCTCTTCGTAGAAGAGCCGCGTAGCGGTCTCGAGGACACGGACCTTCGCGCCGCCGGAGCGGGGAGTCGGGGGGACGCTCGACCCGTCCGGCGACGCGAGGTTCGTGCTCGGGCCGGGGAGACGCTGGACGGCCGGTTGGGGGGAATCGACCGTCACAGCGTGTACTCCTCGGACTCATCGGCTCCGCGACCGGAGTGGGGGGACTCGGTGGTCGCGCAGGACTGATGTCCCGAGCCGCCGGATCGGAACTTAGGGGGGCTTTCGATCCGGCGTGACCAACAGTAGCACAAGGAGGACAGACAGACGAGTCGGTCTGTCCACATTTTCTGTACCCCACTTCGAGTGGCACGCGACCGAGACCGGGAAACTGGGCAGGAGGCATCGACGGATCAGTAGGCTCGTCTGCGATGAACCAGCCAGTGCCACTGCCGCTCGGGGCCCCGGACACGTCGTTCCTGACGTCCGGCGGGGCCTTCGTCCGTCGCACCGTGCTGCCCTCGGGTGTCCGTGTGCTGACCGAGGCGGTGCCGGGCGCCGCGTCGACGAGCATCGGGTTCTGGGTCGGCGTCGGTTCGCGTGACGAGCGCGACGGGCAGTTCGGGTCGACCCACTTCCTCGAACACCTGCTCTTCAAGGGCACCGAGACCCGATCGGCGCTCGACATCGCCATCGCGTTCGACTCGGTCGGCGGTGAGCACAACGCTGCGACCGCCAAGGAGTACACCTGCTACTACGCACGGGTCCGGGACACCGACGTCCCGATGGCCGTGAACGTCATCGGTGACATGGTCACCGGCTCGGTGCTCGAACCAGACGCCTTCGCCGTCGAGCGCGGGGTCATCCTCGAGGAACTCGCGATGGCCGCCGACGACCCGGCCGACGTCGCGGGCGAGGCGTTCTTCGCCGCGGCCTTCGGTGGACACCCCCTCGGCCGTCCCATCGGCGGGACCCCGGACAGCATCCGTGCGGTCCAGCGCGACGAGGTGCTGGCCCACTACCGCGAGCACTACGCACCGAACGGCATCGTCGTGACCGCTGCCGGTGCCGTCGACCACGACCGGTTCTGCGAACTCGTCGCCGGCGTCTTCCACGACGCCCCCGACGCCGAGCCGCTGCCGCGCCGCACGCCCGAGACCGTGGCCGACCCGGTCGAGGCGAAGCTGTCCGTGGTGCACCGCCCGACCGAGCAGGTCAGCATGCTCCGCGGCTCGCAGGGCCTCGACCTGCGCGACGACCGCCGTCCCTCGCTCAGCGTCCTGAACGCCGTGCTCGGTGGTGGCATGAGCTCACGCCTGTTCCAGGAAGTGCGCGAGCGCCGCGGTCTGGCCTACGCGGTGTCGTCGTTCGCCCCCGCGTACCTGGACAACGGCGCCTTCGGTGTCTACGCCGGGTGCGCGCCGGACAACGTCGCCGGAGTCATCGACATCGTCGACGCCGAGTTCCGCCGGATGGTCGACCACGGCATCACCGACGACGAGCTCCGACGTGCCAAGGGCCAGATCGAGGGCGCGCTGACGCTCTCGCTCGAGGACTCCGACGCCCGCATGACCCGGCTCGGCCGTTCCGAGCTCGGCACCGGCGAGTACACCGACCTGTCGACGGCGCTCGAGCGTGTCGACGGTGTCACGACCGACGGCGTGCTCGAACTCGCGCGCGACCTGCTGACCCGGCCGACGATCACCTCGGTCGTTGGTGCCGTGCAGCAGGACGAACTCGCCGCGGCCATCGGGATCGGCAGCTGAGCACGGACATGTCGCACTACCTGTACCTCGTCCGGCACGGCGAACACCAGGACGCCGAACACGGCCTGCGGGACGGCAAGCTCTCCGAACGCGGCAAGCGTCAGGCGACCCTGATCGCGGACCGTCTCGGCGGCGTGCCCTTCGACGGTGTGTACCACTCGCCGCTCGAGGCCCCGAGCGAGACCGCCGCGTTCCTGTCGCAGCGCCTGCCGTCGATCCAGCCCGAGCCCTCGACCCTGCTGTTCGACTGCATCCCCTCTGGCCCGACCCCGGACATGCCGCACGCCTACCAGGGCTGGTACGGCGGCATCACCGAAGAGGAGATCGTCGCCGGGCAGGCCCAGATGGGCGACGCCGTGTCGGAGTGGTTCACCCCGGCGCGCGAGGACCGGCACGACCTGCTGATCACCCACAACGCCGTGATCGGCTGGTTCGTGCGCGAGGCGTTCCAGGCCCCCGAGTGGCGCTGGATGGGCACGAACGTCGCCCACACCGCGCTCACGATCATCCGGATCCGGTCGGCGAAGCCCGCCGAGGTCGTCACCCTGAACGACCTGGCTCACCTGCCGGTGGAGCTGCGTACCGGTCTGCCGGTCGACCAGCCCGTCTAGCGGCTGCCCGTCCGGTTCGCGGTGGCGCGGCCGGGAGGCCCGTGGCGGCTCAGACGATCGGCTTGCGGTACCAGGCGGTGGCGTTCGGGTTGTCGTTGAACGGCTCGACCCGCTGGTACCCGCGGCCGCGGTACATCGCGCCCGCCGCCACGAGCGAGTCGTTCGTGTCGAGGACGATGCTCGTCGCACCGAGGTCGGCCCCTGCCTGCTCGAGCAGGTCCATCACGGCCGTCGCCACACCCGTGCCGCGCCCGGCCGGCGCCACGAAGACGTGCTTGACCTCGAACCGGACGTCGACGGCACCGGTCGCGTCGACCCCGTCCGCGATCCGACGGAGGCCGCCGCAGCCGACCGCGACGTCGTCGTCGTACGCCACCGCGAACACCCCGTTCGGCGGCGTGAACTCGGCCGCGGGGGTGCGCTTCCGCGAGTACGTGCCCTGCGCGCTCGGGAACGTCGCCTCACGCTCGTCCAGGTACGCATCGAGCAGCGCGTCGACCTCGGGCAGATCGGCCGGCACGGTCCTGACCTCGACTGACATGCGTCGATCCTAGGATGGACCGCATGGTCACTCCCGTCGCCGTCGTCGGCGCCACCGGTCGTCTCGGGGGCCTCGTGGCGTCCGTCGTCGAGGAACTCCCGGAGTTCGAGCTCGTCGCCCGCCTGTCGTCGAAGGACGGCGCGCACGAGGCGCCGCCGTCGGTCTTCGGCGGCGCGGCCCTGGTGGTCGACGTGACGGTGCCGTCGCTCAGCCCGGCGATCGTGGAGAACGCGCTCTCGAGCGGCGCGAACGTGCTCGTCGGCACCTCCGGCTGGTCGCTCGACCGGCTCGCCAAGCTCCGCACCGGGCTGCAGGAACGCCCGGACCAGGGGGTGCTCGTGGTCCCGAACTTCTCAATCGGCTCCGTGCTCGGCACGCACCTGGCGACGATCGCGGCCCCGTGGTTCCCCGCCGCCGAGATCGTCGAGACCCACCACGCCGGCAAGATCGACTCGCCCTCGGGCACCGCGGTGCGCACCGCCGAGCTGATGGCCGACGCGCGGCGCGAGGTCGGTCCCGTGGACGCCCCGCACGTCGACCAGCGCGCCCGCGGCCAGCAGGTCGCCAGCGTGCCCATCCACTCGCTCCGGCTCCCCGGGGTGAAGGCCGTGCAGGACGTCGTGCTGAGCGGCCCCGGCGAGACACTGACGATCCGGCACGACACCAACGACGACGTCGCCTACGTCGCGGGCATCCGTGCGGCGCTGGCGAACGTGGTGTCGGCGCGGGGCCTCACCGTGGGCCTCGGCAGCGTCCTCGGGATCGGCTGAGGCGTCATGGGTCGGATGGAGCGGGCCGGACGCACGATCCGCTCGCCGTTCTGGGGTGCGGCGCTGATGGCGGTGCTGCTCGCCCTGTACATCGTGCTCGTCGGGCAGCGCGCCGTCGCCTTCATCGCCACCGGGATCCCGATCGGCATCGGCATCGGCCTCGCGCTGTTCGTCGTCGCCGCGATCGGGGCGCTCCTGCTCGTGCTCGAGTTCCGCTTCGGCATCCGCATCACCCGGCTCGGAGCACGGCTCGAGGCCGAGGGCGGCACCCCGGACGACGTCGTCCCGGTGCGGCCGTCGGGCCGGCCGATCCGCGACGCCGCCGACGAGCTGTTCCCGCGGTACCGCGACGCGGTCGAGCAGGACCCGGCCGACTGGCGTGCCTGGTACCGGCTCGGCGTGGTCTACGACGCCGCCGGTGACCGCAAGCGCGCACGATCGGCGATGCGCACCGCCCTGGCGCGCGCCGCCGACCGCTGACCCCCGGGCCGGAGGCGGATCAGAAGACGGCGTCGATCGCGTCCGCCGCCTGCGTGTACCGGAACGTGTAGCCGGACTCGAGCAGCTTCGTCGGGACCATCCGCTGGCTCGACAGGAGCATGTCGTCGGCGGCGTCCCGCAGCGCCAGGCGCAGGGCGAACTCGGGGATCCGGAAGAGGTACGGGCGGTGCAGGACCTCGGCGACGTGCTTCGTGATGCGGTCGGCGACGACGGGCTCAGGACCCGCCAGGTTCACCGGGCCGGAGACGTCGGGCGCCGCGGTCGCCAGGTGCACGATCGCGCCCACCTCGTCCTCGAGCGCGATCCACGGCCAGTGCTGGCCACCGGTGCCCAGCCGGCTGCCGACGCCGAGCTTGGTCAGCGGGACGAGCGGCGCGAGCGCACCGCCGCCCTTGCCGATGACGATGCCGGTACGGAGCGTGACGACGCGGACCCCGGCGGGAGCGGCGTTCGCGGCGGCTTCCCACGCGGTGCAGACGTCGGCGAGGAAGCCCGTGCCCGGGGCGGCGTCGTCCTGCAGCACGTCGGCCGGGCGGTCGCCGTACACGCCCGAGGCCGAGCCCGACAGGAACAGCGCCGGGGGAGTGGCGGCGTGCCGCATCGCCTCGACCAGGGTGTCGGTGGCGTCGATGCGCGAGCTGCGGATCTCCCTGCGGTAGGCGTCCGTCCACGGCAGCTTGCCGATGTTCGCGCCGGCCAGGTTGATCACCACGTCGGCGCCGTCGAGGATCGCCGGGTCGAGCGGACGCCGCCCCGGCGCCCAGCGGAACTCGGTCGCGGTACGCGCTTCGCGGCGGACGAGCGTGGTGACGTGGTGCCCCGCCTCGCGCAGGGCGCGGACGAGGGGCGTTCCGATGAACCCGGACGAGCCGGCCACCAGGATCGAGAGCGGTTGTTCCGTCGTGTCGGGCATGCCCGCAACGCTACTCACACCGACGTAGGCTTCTGTGTGTGACCGACAGCGAGACCGTACAGCCCGACGCCTCCGTCCCGACCCCCTACGAAGACCTGCTCCGCCGGGTCCTGACCGAGGGTTCGCCCAAGGGCGACCGCACCGGCACCGGCACCCGCAGCCTGTTCGGCGCGCAGCTCCGCTACGACCTGTCGAAGGGGTTCCCCCTCGTCAGCACGAAGCGCGTGCACTTCAAGTCGGTCGCGTACGAGCTCCTCTGGTTCCTGCGCGGCGAGGGCAACGCGACCTGGCTGCAGGAGCACGGTGTCCGGATCTGGAACGAGTGGGCGGACGCCGACGGCGACCTCGGCCCGGTGTACGGCGTGCAGTGGCGCTCGTGGCCCACCCCCTCGGGTGAGCACGTCGACCAGATCGCCCAGGTCATCGAGCAGATCACGACCAACCCGGACAGCCGCCGGCTCATCGTCTCGGCGTGGAACGTCGCCGACGTGCCGGACATGGCGCTCGCCCCGTGCCACGCGTTCTTCCAGTTCTACGTGAACGACGGCAAGCTCTCGTGCCAGCTCTACCAGCGGAGCGCCGACATGTTCCTCGGCGTCCCGTTCAACATCGCCTCGTACGCGCTGCTGACCCACATGATCGCGGCGCAGACCGGGCTCGAGGTCGGCGACTTCGTCTGGACCGGCGGTGACTGCCACATCTACGACAACCACGTCGAACAGGTCGAGGAGCAGCTGTCCCGCACGGCGTACCCGATGCCGACGCTCGAACTCGCACCGCGCGACTCGATCGACGACTACGAGTACGAGGACTTCACCGTCGTCGGCTACGAGCACCACCCGGCGATCAAGGCCGCGGTCGCCGTCTGATGATCGGCATGGTCTGGGCACGCTCGACCACCGGTGTCATCGGTGCCGACGGCGGCATGCCCTGGCACGTGCCCGAAGACCTGGCGCACTTCAAGCAGGTCACCGGCGACGCGACCGTGCTGATGGGCCGACGCACCTGGGAGTCCCTGCCCGAGCGCTTCCGGCCGCTACCCGGTCGGCGCAACGTCGTGCTCACCCGGGACACGTCGTGGACGGCCGACGGCGCCGAGGTCGTGCACGACCTGCACGCCGCCCTCGACACCGACGCGACCGTCTGGGTCATCGGCGGCGGCCAGGTGTACGACGCCGCACTCGACGCGGCCGACCACATCTCCGAGACCCTGATCGACGTCGACGTCGTCGGCGACACCGTCGCACCCACGCTCGGCGAGGCTGCCGGCTGGACGCTCGCCGACGAGGGCCCCTGGCAGGAGTCCCGCACGGGCACCCGCTACCGGTTCCTGGAGTGGCAGCGCCGCGCCTGAGTGCCCGGTGTCACCGGGCGTGACCGGCGGGACGGACGCGATCCGGGCCTCCCGGCCGCGCCGCAGGCGGTCCACCGTCCACACGGACGGCGGTCCTCGCGCGCATCCCCGGTACGCTGGTGCCCGTGTCCCCGCGTGAGAATCCCTTCGGTCAGGTCCTCGTCGCCCTCGTGACCCCGTTCACGGCCGACGGCGAGGTCGACTGGCCCGGCGTCGAGCAGCACATCGACGACTGCATCACCGCCGGCGCCGACGGCATCGTCGTCACCGGCACGACCGGCGAGACGTCGACGCTGACCGACCCGGAGAAGCTCCGTCTGGTCGAGGTCGGCAAGTCCGTCGCCGCCGGCCGCGCGAAGATCATCACGGGCGGCGGCTCGAACGAGACCGCGCACGCGATCCACCTGTACATGCAGAGCGAGAAGGCCGGCGCGGACGGCGTGATGATCGTCACGCCGTACTACAACAAGCCGACGCAATCGGGTGTCCTCACCCACTTCCGGATGATCGCGGACGCCACCGATCTGCCGGTGATCCTGTACGACATCCCGGGCCGCACCGGCATCCCGATCACGTACGACACGATCCTGCGTGCGTCGAAGCACCCGAACATCCTCGCCGTGAAGGACGCCAAGGGCGACTTCGCCGAGGTCTCGCGGGTACTGAACAACACCGACCTCATGTACTTCTCCGGCGACGACACGAACGTGCTCCCGCACCTGTCGATCGGCGCCACCGGCCTGATCGGCGTGACCGCGAACATCACGAGCGCGCCGTACCGCACCATCGTCGACGCCGTGAACCGGGGCGACCTGGCCACCGCGACGGCCGAGCACAAGCGACTCGAGCCGCTCGTCCGCGCCGTGATGACGCACGTTCCGGGTACCGTGGCCGCGAAGTACATCCTGCACGGGCTCGGCCGCATCGGCAGCCCGCGCGTCCGACTGCCGCTCGTCGGCCCCGAGGACTCCGAGGCGTACGCCATCGAGACCTCCCTCGAAGCCGTGCGCGACGTGCCCGGCGCCGACTTCTCGAACTTCCGCCCCGACCGCAACGCGGCGGCCGGCGGTGCACTACCGAAGGTGCCAGGCACCACCCGCTAGCGAACACCGCGGCGCGCAGCACGCGCGTCGCCCGAATCCGTAGGACCGAATGCCCACACAGATCTCCGAACCGCAGCCGCTCGAAGCCGGCACCCTCCGCGTCGTCCCCATCGGGGGCCTCGGCGAGATCGGTCGCAACATGACCGTCTACGAGTACGAGGGCAAGCTGCTCATCGTCGACGCCGGCGTGCTGTTCCCCGAGGAGCACCAGCCCGGTGTCGACCTGATCCTGCCGGACTTCTCGCCGATCCGTGACCGCCTCGACGACGTCCTCGGTGTCGTGCTCACGCACGGCCACGAAGACCACATCGGCGCCGTCCCGTACCTGCTCAAGCTCCGCGACGACATCCCGCTGATCGGCTCCACGCTGACCCTCGCGCTGGTCGAGGCGAAGCTCAAGGAACACCGGATCAAGCCGTACACGCTCGTCGTGGCCGAGGACCAGACCGAGCAGATCGGTCCGTTCCACCTCGAGTTCGTCGCCGTGAACCACTCCATCCCGGACGCCCTCGCCGTCGCGATCACGACCCCCGCCGGTCGTGTGCTGCACACGGGTGACTTCAAGATGGACCAGCTCCCGCTGGACGACCGCATCACCGACCTCCGTGCGTTCGCCCGTCTGGGCGAGGCCGGCGTGGACCTGTTCCTGCCGGACTCCACGAACGCCGACGTGCCGGGCTTCACCGCTCCGGAGCGCGACATCGGCCCGGTGCTCGAGAACATCATCATGCGCGCCCGCAAGAAGGTCGTCGTGGCGAGCTTCTCGTCGCACGTGCACCGCGTCCAGCAGGTCCTCGACGCCGCCGCGGCCGCGAACCGCAAGGTCGCGTTCATGGGGCGCTCGATGATCCGCAACATGACGATCGCCGCCGACCTCGGGTACCTGCGGGTGCCGGAGAACGTGCTCATCGACACGAAGAAGGCGAAGAACGTCCCCGACGACCAGATCGTCTACATGTCGACCGGGTCGCAGGGTGAGCCGATGGCCGTCCTGGCCCGCATGGCGAACCTCGAGCACCAGATCGAGATCGGCGAGGGCGACACCGTCATCCTCGCGTCGTCGCTCATCCCGGGCAACGAGAACGCCGTGTACCGCGTCATCGACGGGCTGACCAAGCTCGGTGCGAAGGTCGTGCACAAGGGCAACGCGAAGGTGCACGTCTCCGGACACGCCTCCGCCGGCGAGCTGCTCTACTGCTACAACATCCTGCGGCCGCGCAACGTGCTCCCCGTCCACGGCGAGCACCGCCACCTGTACGCGAATGCCGACCTGGCGATCCAGACGGGTGTCCCGCCGCGCAACGTGATCCTCGGGCAGGACGGCATCGTCGTCGACCTGAAGGACGGCGTCGCGACGGTCGCCGGCCAGCTCGACATCGGCTACGTCTACGTCGACGGCTCCACCGTCGGCGAGATCACCGACGCCGACCTGAAGGACCGCCGCGTCCTGGCGGAAGAGGGCTTCATCTCGATCTTCTGCGCGGTGGACTTCACCACCGGGCAGTGCGTGATCGGCCCGGAGATCCAGTCGCGTGGCTTCGCCGAGGACGACTCCGTGTTCGACGACGTCCGCCCGCAGATCGCCAAGGCGATCTCCGAGGCTGCCGCGAACGGCACGCGCGACTCGCACGCCTTCGCGCAGGTCGTCCGTCGCACGGTCGGTCGCTGGGTGAACACGAAGCACCGTCGTCGTCCGATGATCGTCCCGGTGGTCATCGAGGCGTAGCGTCCGCCCCCGCTCTGGAGGCCCGTCCAGCGTCCGTCACGGACGCTGCGGCGGGCCTTCCTGCGTTTGTCCTGAGCGGGCGTTAGGGTTCTGCCCATGGCCGGAGGCACCAAGTCGACCACGCGCTCGCGCGCGTCCACGTCGTCCCGTGGCAACGGGACGCGCGGTTCGTCGCGCACCCAGGCCACGACGAAGAAGCTGCCGCAGGCTGCACCCACACCGGTGTTCCGCGAGCAGAACCCGCTCGTGACCTTCTGGCTCGCGATGGCGCACGGCGTCGGCGCGATGTTCCGGCTGCTCGGCAAGGAGACCCTCGAGAAGGACCAGCGGCGCGACGGGTTCCCGTTCCTGCTGTTCCTGCTGGCCATCGCCGGCGGGGTCGTGGAGTGGCTCAACCCGACCAACAGCGTCTCCGTCGCACTCGATGCGTACACGTTCGGTGGGCTGTTCGGCCGCCTGGCGTTCGCCCTGCCCGTCATCATGATCGTGTTCGCCGGGTGGCTGTTCCGGCACCCGGCCTCGGTGCACGACAACACCCGGATCGGCATCGGCCTGGGCCTCCTGATCGTGTCGATCGCCTCGCTCTGCCACGTCTTCGGTGGCCGACCGAGCGCGGCCGACGGCATGCCCGCGCTGGCCGCCGCCGGTGGGGTGCTGGGCTGGGTGGTCATCGGCTGGCTCGTCACGATCGCGACCGCCTGGGTGGCCGTCCCCGTGGCGATCGTGCTGCTCGTGCTCTCGCTCTTCATCATCACCAAGACGCCGCCGAACAAGCTCGGGCGACGCCTGCACGAGCTCTACGCCTACCTGTTCGGCGCGCCGGCCCCCGCAGCCGAGCCCGAGGCCGACGCCGCCGCTGCGGCGGAGCCCGCCGCCCGCGCCCGCACCTCGAAGCGCGGCAAGAAGGGCGGCGCCGACTTCCAGCTGTTCGACGACCTCGGGTTCGGTGACGAGCAGGCCGCTGCCGACGCCGAAGCCGGTGGCGACAATGTGCCGTGGTGGCGCCGGAACAAGTCCGGGCGCGAAGAGGACCCGGCGTACGACAGCCCGGTGCTGCCGCCGGCCACCGGGGTCGCCCCGGCTGCCGCTGCCGTCGCACCAGCTGCGCCCGTCGTGCCCGCTGCCCCCGCAGTGAGCCCGAACGCCGGTGCCGCCGCCGGGCTCGTCGACCTCACGCCGGCCGAGCCCGCGTCGGTAAACCTCAACGACTCCGTCGAGCAGGACCTGCAGGACGCCGAGCAGGCGCTCCGCGCGTTCGGCACCGACGTCCCCGCGCGGCCGGAGCCGACGGCCGACATCCGTCCCGCGGTGCCGGAGGTGCTGTCCGAGCCCGAGATCGTCGACGAGCCGGAGGACATCGACGCCGCCGCCGAGCTGAGTGCGGCCGCCGCCGGTTCCGACGACGATCCGTCGAAGCCCTACCGACTGCCCGCCGCCACGACGCTGAGTTCCGGGACGCCCTCGGTCGCGCGGAGCCAGGCGAACGACGACATCGTCGCCGCCATCACCGGGGTGCTCACCGAGTTCAAGGTCGACGCGAAGGTCACCGGGTTCTCCCGCGGGCCGACGGTGACCCGGTACGAGATCGAGCTCGGCCCCGGCGTCAAGGTCGAGCGCGTCACGGCCCTGTCGAAGAACCTGTCGTACGCGGTCGCCTCGAACGAGGTCCGCATCCTGTCGCCGATCCCGGGCAAGAGTGCCATCGGTGTCGAGATCCCGAACACCGACCGCGAGATCGTCTCGCTCGGTGACGTGCTGCGCTCGAACGCCGCCCGCAAGTCGAAGCACCCGATGACGATCGGCGTCGGCAAGGACGTCGAGGGCGGCTTCGTCGTCGCGAACCTGGCGAAGATGCCGCACCTGCTCGTCGCCGGCTCCACCGGTTCCGGCAAGTCGGTGTTCATCAACTCGATGATCACGTCGCTGCTGATGCGCGCGAAGCCGTCCGAGGTCCGCATGGTCCTGGTCGACCCGAAGCGCGTCGAACTCTCCATCTACGCCGGCGTCCCGCACCTCATCACACCCATCATCACGAACCCGAAGAAGGCGGCCGAAGCGCTGCAGTGGGTCGTGAAGGAGATGGACATGCGGTACGACGACCTGGCGTCGTTCGGGTTCCGCCACGTCGACGACTTCAACAAGGCGATCGAGAACAACGAGATCGTCCTGCCGGCGGGCAGCGAGCGGAAGCTCAAGCCGTACCCGTACCTGCTCGTCGTCGTCGACGAGCTCGCCGACCTCATGCTCGTGGCGCCGCGTGACGTCGAGGAGTCGATCGTCCGCATCACCCAGCTCGCCCGTGCCGCCGGCATCCACCTGGTGCTCGCGACGCAGCGCCCCTCGGTCGACGTCATCACCGGCCTGATCAAGGCGAACGTGCCGTCGCGCATCGCCTTCGCGGTGACGAGCGTCACGGACTCCCGCGTCATCCTCGACCAGCCCGGCGCCGACAAGCTCATCGGTCAGGGCGACGCGCTCTTCCTGCCGATGGGCTCGTCCAAGTCGCTCCGCGTGCAGGGTGCCTGGGTGCAGGAGGGCGAGGTCGCCGAGGTCGTCCAGCACGTCACGCGTCAGGCGCAGCCCGAGTACCGCCAGGACGTCCAGGCCGTGGTCGAGCGCAAGGAGATCGACGCCGACATCGGCGACGACCTCGAACTGCTGCTCGCGGCCGTCGAGCAGGTCGTGTCGACCCAGTTCGGTTCGACGTCGATGCTGCAGCGGAAGCTCCGCGTCGGCTTCGCCAAGGCCGGTCGTCTGATGGACCTGATGGAGTCGCGCGACATCGTCGGGCCGTCCGAGGGTTCGAAGGCCCGCGACGTCCTGGTGACCGCCGACCAGCTGCCCGCGGTGCTCGCGAAGCTCCGCGGCGAGGAGCCGCCCGCCGCGGCCGCTCCGGCAGCGCCGGCCCCGACGCCGTCCGGCGACGGTGACCGCTACGGAGCAGACCCCGTCGGGGACATGACCCGCGGGTACGATGAAGTCCACGACGAGCCCGATGAGGACGCGTGGGGACTGACGGGCAGGGAGTGACGGCGATGACCGCCTCGGACAGCACGAACACCACGCACGGCGCACGGTTCCCGTGGCGCGGGCGGCTGCTGCGCAAGGGCCCCGGCCCGGCGTCGACCGCGAACGTCGCGAACATCATCACGGTGGTGCGCATCCTGATGGCGCCGCTGTTCTTCGTCCTGCTGCTCGCCGACGCCGGCAACGACGGACCCCTGCGCATCTGGGCCGCGGTCGTCTTCGTCGTGGCGATCGTCACGGACAGCGCCGACGGCATCATCGCCCGTCGGCAGAACCTGGTCACGGACTTCGGCAAGCTCGTGGACCCGATCGCCGACAAGGTGCTCATCGGCGGTGCGCTCGTCGCGCTGTCGATCCTGGCCGAGCTGCCCTGGTACGTGACCGTGCTGATCATGGTGCGCGAGATCGGCATCACGGTCTTCCGGTTCGCGGTGCTCTCCGACCGGGTGATCCCGGCGAGCCGCGGCGGCAAGATCAAGACCGTGCTGCAGGCCGTCGCCCTGACGGCGGCGCTGTTCCCGTGGTGGAACCTGGTCGGCGACTGGGCGCACTGGGTCAACGGCATCCTGATGACGGCCGCGTTCCTGGCAACGATCCTGAGCGGGATCGACTACCTCTGGCAGGCATGGAAGCACAACCGCACCACCGCATGACCGGACCCGACCGCTCGACGCAGGCCGCGCCTCCCGTCCCGGTCGCACCGGGACTCATCGCCGAACTGACGGCGCGGGGAGAGACACTCGCCGTGGCGGAGTCGCTGACCGGCGGCCTCGTGGTCGCGACCCTCGTCGACGTGCCGGGCGCGAGCGCCGTCGTCCGCGGTGGCGTCGTGGCCTACGCGACGCCCGTGAAGCACTCGGTGCTCGGGGTCTCGGCGGAGCTGCTCGAGGCCGAGGGCGCCGTGCACCCCGAGGTCGCCCGGCAGATGGCCGCCGGTGTCCGGATCGCGCTGTCCGTCGACGGGGAACCCGCGACGTGGGGGATCAGCACGACCGGCGTCGCCGGCCCGGATCCGCAGGACGGCAAGCCCGTCGGCACCGTGTACCTGGGGATCGCCTCCGCCGCGGGGGCAGAGGCCTTCGAGCTGCGCCTCGACGGTGACCGAGGAGCAATCCGGCACGCCACCGTCTCCGAACTCCTTGCACGGATGTCGTCCGAGGTCCGGGGCCGGGAATAGGTCCCGTTTCCACTGGGTTACATCTCACGAAATCTCCAGCAGTACGGCAGCCAGCCTGGCTAACATGCTGCAACCGGCAACGCTATTGTTGCTGAACCCGAACTCGATCCACCGGACCGAGCGGGCGCGGAGACGACAGAGAGGAGGAGTTCTCATGGTTCTCGTTCGTCAGGAAATCGGCGATGTGCTCCGGGACTTCCGCTTGCAGAAGGGCCGGACCCTCCGTCAGGTCGCGTCCAAGGCCAGTGTCGCGCTCGGGTACCTCAGTGAGGTCGAGCGTGGGCAGAAGGAAGCCAGCTCGGAGATCCTCGCGTCCGTCGCGGATGCTCTGGACACGCCGATCTCGACCATCATGCGCGAAGTGGGCGACCGCCTCGCGATCGTCGAGGGGCTGACCCCCGTCCCCGACACGCTCCCGGACGACCTCGTCGCCGAGTTCGACAACGACCTCGCGGTGCGCTGAGCGCATCGCACCGAACGCCCTCGCCGGTCCTTCCCGGCGGGGGCGTTCTGCGTTCCGGCCCGCGACCACGCGCCTAGGCTGGTCGGATGCGCGTGAGTGAGTTCTGGCGAGCCGTCGACCAGGTGTTCGGTGAGGCCTACGGTTCCGTGGTCACCCGTGACGTCGTGCTCGAAGGGCTCGGCGGTCGCTCCGCCGTGGACGCCCTCGCCGCCGGTGTCGACGCCCGCCGGGTGTGGGACGCCCTGTGCGACTCGCAGGACGTCCCGATGGACCGTCGGCACGGCAAGGGCCTGGCCGAACCCCAGGACTGAGCCGGTTCCGCGGGGTCGAGCACCCGAAACTGTGTTCGGCGTGTTGCTCGAACGCGTGTTCGATCGGTGGTAGCTTCCTCCACAGCGGCGTCGCCCGGGTGTTCCATCCACAGATCGCGTGACCGTCGGCAGTGATGTCGGTGGCTCGCCATAGGTTGATGGACATCGGGAACAGCCCGAAGCCTTGTCGCAGAACCACCGGCCTTGCACCATCGGCCGGCGTGGACGCGACAGCCTACAGGCGGCCGAACACGAGCACGAAGGAGCACCCCATGCCATCACCGGCAGACCGCGAGAAGGCCCTCGAGACCGCACTCGCACAGATCGACAGGCAGTTCGGCAAGGGTGCGATCATGCGCCTCGGTTCGGACGAACGCGCACCCGTCAACGTCATCCAGACCGGGTCGGTGGCGCTGGATGTCGCGCTCGGCATCGGTGGCCTGCCCCGTGGCCGCATCGTCGAGATCTACGGCCCGGAGTCGTCGGGTAAGACGACCCTCACCATCCACGCCATCGCCAACGCCCAGCGCGCCGGTGGCATCGCGGCCTTCATCGACGCCGAGCACGCGCTCGACCCCGAGTACGCCAAGAAGCTCGGTGTCGACATCGACGCCCTGCTCGTGTCGCAGCCCGACACCGCCGAGCAGGCGCTCGAGATCGCGGACATGCTGGTCCGCTCCGGCTCCATCGACCTCATCGTCATCGACTCCGTCGCGGCCCTCGTGCCCCGTGCCGAGATCGAGGGCGAGATGGGCGACTCGCACGTCGGTCTGCAGGCCCGCCTCATGTCCCAGGCCCTGCGAAAGCTCGCCGGTGGCCTGAACCAGACGCAGACCACAATGATCTTCATCAACCAGCTGCGCGAGAAGATCGGCGTGTTCTTCGGTTCGCCCGAGACCACCTCGGGTGGTAAGGCGCTGAAGTTCTACGCGTCCGTCCGTCTCGACATCCGTCGCATCGAAACGCTCAAGAGCGGCACCGACGCGGTGGGCAACCGCACACGCGTCAAGGTCGTCAAGAACAAGATGGCGCCGCCCTTCAAGCAGGCCGAGTTCGACATCCTGTACGGCGTCGGCATCTCGCGCGAAGGCTCGCTGCTCGACTTCGGTGTCGACCACGGCATCGTCAAGAAGTCGGGTGCCTGGTACACCTACGACGGCGACCAGCTCGGGCAGGGCAAGGAGAACTCGCGTTCCTTCCTGATCCAGAACCCCGAGATCGCTGCCGACATCGAAGGCAAGATCCTCGCCAAGCTCGGCGTCGGCGGCGCCAAGGCCGAAGACGCCCCGGTCGAGTCGATCGCGCCGAAGCTCGCGGAGCGCAAGGGCGCGTGAGCACCGACCACGACGACGACGGCCTCGCACCGGTCACCGATCTGTTCGGTGCGAGGTCGCGTCGTCGCGCTCCTGTCACGCCGGTGATGCCCGCCATCCCCGAGCCTCCGGTGTCACCGGACGAACCGCGCGACTCCGACGGCTGGGCCCTGCCCGAGTCCGACGAAGGCCGGGCGGACGAGTTCCCCGCATCGTTCGACGCCGATTCGCCGGTGCCCCTGCACGGTGCCCGGGGGCCGGCGGCGTGGGTGTCGCCCGTGATCGGCGACGGCAGCGGGCGCTCGAGCCGTGCGGAGCAGGACGGCTACGACGCCGAGACCGCTGATGCCACCACCGCGTCGGTGTTCTCCATCGCCGGCGGCGAGGAGATCGACCCGGCCGACGCACCGCGTCCGCTCGATGAACAGCGGGCGGATGCCGAACGGATCAGCCTGCGCGCGCTCGGCCGCAAGGGCGTGAGTGAGTCCGAGATGCGGACCCTGCTGCTGCAGCAGGACCTCGACCCCGACGTGGTCGAACACGAGATCGAACGGTTGACCCGTGTCGGGCTCCTCGACGACGTCGCCCTCGCCACCGACCTGGTGGATCGACTGCACGCCCGCAAGGGCCTCGGTCGACAGGGTGTCGTGACGGAGCTTCGTCGTCGGGGCATCGACCAGGTGGCGATCGACACCGCACTCGACGAAGCCGCCGACGACGAGGACGACGAGTTCCTCCGTGCGCAAGAGCTCGCCGACAAGCGGGCGCCGCAGATGCGCGGGCTCGACCGGGCCACGGCAGAACGTCGGCTGTCCGGCTTCCTGATGCGCAAGGGCTACAGCTCCGGCGTCGTCCGGATCGCTGTGGCACGTGCCCTCGACGGCGGCGGGAAGCGACCGCAACCCGGCCGCGGGACCGTCCGGTTCGAGTAGTCGCTCCGACCTACACTGGAACGACCATGGCCACCGTCGAAGCGCGCCCCCGCACCTACGAAGTCCGCACCTACGGGTGCCAGATGAACGTGCACGACTCCGAGCGGTTGAGCGGGTCGTTGCAGGCCGCGGGCTACACCGCGGCGGACGGTGCGCAGGCCGACGTCGTCGTCATCAACACCTGCGCGGTGCGCGAGAACGCGGACAACCGTCTCTACGGCAACCTCGGGCAGCTCGCGGGGATCAAGCGCGAGCACCCCGGCATGCAGATCGCCGTCGGCGGGTGCCTGGCGCAGAAGGACAAGAACGTCATCCTCGAGAAGGCGCCGTGGGTCGACGTCGTCTTCGGCACGCACAACATGGGGTCCCTGCCGACCCTGCTCGAACGCGCACGGCACAACGACGAGGCGCAGATCGAGATCCTCGAGGCGCTCGACGTCTTCCCGTCGACGCTGCCCACCAAGCGCGACTCGACGCACAGCGGGTGGGTCTCGATCTCGGTCGGCTGCAACAACACCTGCACGTTCTGCATCGTCCCCTCGCTCCGCGGCAAGGAGAAGGACCGCCGACCCGGTGACGTCCTGGCCGAGATCCAGGCGCTCGTCGACGACGGCGCGATCGAGGTCACGCTGCTCGGGCAGAACGTGAACTCCTACGGGGTCGAGTTCGGCGACCGACAGGCGTTCGGCAAGCTGCTGCGGGCCACCGGCACCATCGAGGGGCTCGAGCGCGTCCGCTTCACGAGCCCGCACCCGGCGGCCTTCACCGACGACGTCATCGACGCGATGGCCGAGACCCCGAACGTGATGCCCCAGCTGCACATGCCGCTGCAGTCGGGTTCCGACCGGGTGCTCAAGGCGATGCGCCGGAGCTACCGCAGCGAGCGGTTCCTCGGCATCCTCGACCGCGTCCGCGCGAAGATCCCGAACGCGGCGATCTCCACCGACATCATCGTCGGGTTCCCCGGTGAGACCGACGCCGACTTCGAGGACACCCTGCGCGTCGTCGAGCAGGCGCGGTTCGCCTCGGCGTTCACGTTCCAGTACTCGATCCGCCCGGGCACGCCGGCGGCGACGATGGACGACCAGCTGCCGAAGCACATCGTGCAGGAGCGCTACGAGCGACTCGTCGCCCTGCAGGAACGCATCACCGCGGAAGAGAACGCGCTGCAGGTCGGCCGGAGTGTCGAGGTGCTCGTCGCCTCCGGTGAGGGCCGGAAGGACGACGCCACCCGCCGGCTCTCCGGTCGCGCGGAGGACTCCCGGCTCGTGCACTTCACCGTGCCCTCCGGGTCCGAGGTCCCGCGCCCGGGCGACGTGGTCACCGTGGACATCACCCGCGCTGCACCGCACTTCCTGCTCGCCGACGACGACGCTCCGCTGCGCATCCGACGCACCCGGGCCGGTGACGCCTGGGACCGCGCGCAGGCCGAGAGCTGCGGCGTGCCCACACCCGCTGCCGCCGCCGGCGACGGGCCCCGTCCGGTCTCGCTCGGGCTGCCCACGCTCCGTGTCGGGCGCTGACCTGCCGCCCGCCGGTGCCACTGCGGCTGCCACTGCCGACCTGATCGCGGTGGTCGGGGCGACGGGCACCGGGAAGTCCGACCTCGGCATCGCGATCGCGGAGCGGCTGCGTGCTGCCGGCCGCCCCGCGGAGATCATCAACGCCGACGCCATGCAGCTGTACCGGGGCATGGACATCGGTACCGCGAAGCTCCCGCCGGCCGAACGGCGCGGCATCCCGCACCACGAGCTCGACGTGCTCGACGTCACCGACGAGGCGAGCGTCGCCGCGTACCAGGACGCCGCCCGGGCCGACGTCGACCGGATCCAGGCCGACGGTGGCGTGGCCGTCCTCGTCGGCGGCAGCGGCCTCTACGTCTCCGCGGTGCTCTTCGACCTGGCGTTCCCGGGCACCGACCCCGCGCTCCGTGCGCAACTCGAGCGCGAGCACGAGGAGCTCGGCCCGGGCATCCTGCTCGAGCGACTCCGCGCCCTCGACCCGGCGGCCGCCGCGACGATCGACGCACGCAACCCACGGCGGTTGATCCGTGCACTCGAGATCGCGAGCCGATCCGAGGTCGTGACCCCGAGCCTCCCGGCCGCGCCCCGCGCCTGGCGACCGTCTCGGATCCTGCACCTGCGGCGTGACCGCGAGCAGCTCGTGTCGGCGCTGCACGGGCGGGCCGCGCGGATGTTCGAGGCCGGACTCGTCGACGAGGTCGCGGCGCTCCGCGAGCAGGGACTCGAGCAGGGCAGGACCGCGCGGGGCGCCATCGGGTACTCGCAGGCGCTCGAGGTGCTCGCCGGCACGTCGACCCGCGAGCAGGCGGTCGAGGCGACCGGCATCGCGACCCGGAAGTACGCCCGGCGGCAGGTGTCGTGGTTCCGCCGGTACGCCGAGGCCGAGACGCTCGACGTCACGGGGGCGGACCGCGGCGACCTGTCGGAACTGGCCCGTAGGATCGTGCCGTGACCGAGCTGCACTTCACCAAGGGCCAGGGGACCGGCAACGACTTCGTCCTGTTCGCCGACCCCGACGCCACCGTCGACATGACCCCCGAGCGGATCCGCGCCATCGCAGACCGACGCTTCGGCGTGGGCGGCGACGGCGTGATCCGGGCGGTTCGGTCCGAGGCGATCCCCGAGGGGCGTGCGCTCGTGGCCGTCGAGCCCGAGGCCACGTGGTTCATGGACTACCACAACGCCGACGGCACGGTCGCGGAGATGTGTGGCAACGGCATCCGCGTGTTCGCCCGGTACCTGACCGAGTCCGGCCTGGTCGAGCTCGCTCCCGGCGAGACGCTCACCGTGGGCAGCCGCAAGGGGCTGGTCGACATCCAGCGCACCACGAACGGGTTCGCCGCCGACCTCGGCCGCTGGGGCCTGGGCATCGAGGGCGGTGGTTCCGACGACGTGCTCGTGCGGGCCAAGAACCTCGACGGGGCGCGGCCCGGCATCGGCATCGACGTGGGCAACCCGCACGTGGTCGTCGCCGTCGAGACCGAGGACGAACTGGCCGACCTCGACCTGACCTTCCTGCCGGTGCTCGACCCGGCACCGGAGCACGGCGCGAACGTCGAGTTCGTGCTGCCCGGCGACCCCCTCATCAAGGACGGCGTCGGCGAGATCACGATGCGGGTGCACGAGCGGGGGAGCGGTGAGACGCTCTCGTGCGGTACCGGGGCCGTCGCGGCGGCCCTCGCCACGCGCTACTGGGTCGGTGCGGGGGCGCCGGACACCTGGCGCGTGCGGGTGCCGGGCGGGCTGCTGACGGTGCGGATGACGGCGACCGAGGACGGCGAGCACGTGTCGTTGTCCGGTCCCGCCGAACTCGTGTTCTCGGGCGACCTGACGGTCTGACGCGGGCGCGGCCGCGCGGTGCGCGGGGCGCGGGCGCGCTTCGCCCCGTTGCGCTTCGCCCCGCTGCGCTTCGTGAGCAGAAATGGTCGGGTGCCCAGCGGCGACCCGACCATTTCTGCTCACGATGTGCGCGCTCGCGCGGTGCGCGCTCGCGCGGTGCGCGCTCGCGCGGTGCGCGCTCGCGCGGTGCGCGCTCGCGCGCTACGCGCTGCGGCGCACCCGGATGATGCGGAAGCCCTTGGCCGTCGACTCGCGGGTGACCGCGAACCCCTCGCCGAGCGCCCCGACGAGCCACTTCTGCAGCGAGTCGCCCCCGAGGTCCTTCGACACGACGAGCCAGGCGTCGCCCCCGACCTCGAGCCGGGGCAGCCACGTCAGCAGGATCTGGTGCAGCTCGTCCTTGCCGACACGGATCGGCGGGTTCGACCAGATCGTGCGGAAGCGCAGGTCGGCCGGGACGTCGTCGGGCAGCGCGATCGTGACGTTCGACGACCCGGCAGCAGCCGCGTTGGCGCGCGCGAGCCCGAGCACCCGCTCGTTGACGTCGACGCCCCACACGTGGGCGTCGGGGGACTGCAGGGCCATGGTGATCGCGATCGGGCCCCAGCCGCAGCCGATGTCGAGCAGGGCACCGTCGGCAGCCGGTGCCGGCACCGAACCGAGCAGGACCTTCGTGCCGCGGTCGACGCCGTCGGGGCTGAAGACCCCAGCCGCGGTCGACAGGGTGAGGGGCTGACCGGCGAGCGTGACGTGCACCTGGCGCGGCCGGAGTTCGCTCTCGGGGGTGGCCGAGAAGTAGTGGTCGTTCGCCATGGATGAACCGTACCGGCAACCGAGTGTGTCGGAGGGCCTGCGGAGGTAGCCTGTGCACAGGATGACGGATACCCATCAGCAGAACCACCAGACCAACGACGACAGCGCAGACGGTGTCGTCGAGAGGGTGTTGCGCAACGCAGACCACCGCGCAGCATCGTCCATCTTCGCACCCGCTCAGGCCATCCAGACGCAGTCGGTCGACGACCGCAGCTGGACCGGCGACGGCGACCAGTACGACCGTGAGGACCGTGCGGCGCTGCGCCGTGTCGCCGGCCTCTCCACCGAACTCGAGGATGTCACCGAGGTCGAGTACCGCCAGCTGCGGCTCGAGCAGGTCGTCCTCATCGGCGTGTACCCCCAGGGCGACGCCTCGGACGCCGAGAACTCCCTCCGCGAGCTCGCGGCACTCGCCGAGACCGCGGGCGCCGTGGTGCTCGACGGGCTCCTGCAGCGTCGGCCGAACCCGGACCCGGCAACCTACCTGGGCAAGGGCAAAGCCCAGGAGCTCGCGATGGTCGTCAAGGCCACCGGCGCCGACACGGTGATCGCCGACACCGAACTCGCACCCTCGCAGCGTCGTGCGCTCGAGGACGTCGTGAAGGTCAAGGTGATCGACCGCACGGCCGTGATCCTCGACATCTTCAGCCAGCACGCGAAGACCCGCGAGGGCAAGGCGCAGGTCGAACTCGCCCAGCTGCAGTACCTGCTGCCGCGACTGCGCGGTTGGGGTGACTCGATGTCCCGGCAGGCCGGTGGCCAGGTCTCCGGAGGCGCTGGCATGGGCTCTCGTGGCCCCGGTGAGACGAAGATGGAGCTCGACCGCCGCAAGATCCACACGCGGATGGCGAAGCTCCGCCGGCAGATCGCCGGGTTCACCCCGGCCCGTGAGGCCAAGCGTGCCGAGCGCAACCGCAACGAGGTGCCGAGCGTCGCGATCGCGGGCTACACCAACGCCGGCAAGTCGTCCCTGCTCAACCGGCTGACGAGCGCGGGCGTGCTGGTGCAGAACCAGCTGTTCGCGACGCTGGACGCCACCGTCCGTCGGACCGAGAGCGCCAAGGGCCGGGAGTTCACGTTCGTCGACACGGTCGGCTTCGTACGCAACCTGCCGCACCAGCTCGTCGAGGCCTTCCGCTCCACCCTCGAAGAGGTCGGCGACGCCGACGTCATCGTGCATGTGGTCGACGGCTCGCACCCCGACCCCGGGGCGCAGCTGTCCACCGTGCGCGAGGTCATCGGCGACGTCGGTGCGGGTGACATCCCGGAGATCGTCGTCTTCAACAAGGCCGACCTGATCGACGACGCGCAGCGTCTGGTGCTCATCGGACTCGTGCCGGACGCGGTGTTCGTGTCGGCGCGCACCGGCGAGGGCATCCCGGAGCTCCTCAGCGTCATCGAGGATCGCCTGCCCGAGCCCGACGTCGACCTGACGATCGTGGTGCCGTACGACCGCGGCGACCTGGTGTCGTCGCTGCACGACACCGGTTCGGTCGAGTCCGTCGACTACGTCGAGGACGGCACGCGCCTGCGGGTGCGCGTCTTCCAGCGGCAGGTCGCCGAGCTCGAGCCCTACGTGGTCACGCCGGTCCCGACGGTCTGACGCTCGGCTCCGGCGGGCGCTGGAGAGCGCTGCCGCGCGGCCTGGAGGCCCGTCACGGGTCTGCCGGACGCCGTCGCGTCACCGAGACGCCCCGGAACACACGAAACGCCGCCGAATCCGGCGGCGTTTCGTCGTGCTGGGGGCGTCGTACGAGGGGTTTCGTGCACTGACGACGGCGTCTTGCGCCGGTGCAGCGCGGGTCGCGGGCCGTGGTCAGAGGGAGCGGAGGACCGCGACGACCTTGCCGAGGACCGAGGCCGCGTCGCCGAGGATCGGCTCGAAGGCGGAGTTGCGCGGCAGCAGCCACGTGTGACCGTCGCGCTGGCGGAAGACCTTGACCGTCGCCTCTTCGTCGAGCATGGCCGCGACGATGTCACCGTTCTCGGCGGTCTGCTGCGACCGGACGACGACCCAGTCACCGTCGCAGATCGCGGCGTCGATCATCGACTCACCGACGACCTTGAGCATGAAGAGCTCGCCGGTGCCGACGAGCTGTCGGGGGAGCGGGATGATCTCGTCGACGTGCTGCTCGGCGGTGATCGGGACACCGGCGGCGATCCGGCCGACGAGCGGCACGAGCGTGGTGGCGTCGATGTCCGGGCCGCCGACGTCGGACGACGGCTCGTCGACCAGGACCTCGAGCGCGCGCGGACGGTTCGGGTCGCGGCGGATCCAGCCACCGAGCTCGAGCTGGCCGAGCTGGTGGGAGACGCTGGAGAGCGAGGAGAGCCCGGCGGCGTCGCCGATCTCGCGCATGCTCGGCGGGTAGCCCCGTGAGGCGATCGACGCACGGATCGCGTCGAAGATCGCCTGCTGCTTCGGCGTCAGCGGCTTCTGGCCCCGCAGTTCGTCCACCACGTCGTCTCGCTTTCGTCGGTGCCGGTCTGGCCGCGGCGGGAATGTCGGTGGTCCCCGTCAGGCTTGTCCCAGTCGATCGAAACAGTATCCGACCAGCCATGGTCGGACAAACACCTGTTCGAGCGTGTCGCAAGAAAACCCCGCAGAAATCCCCTCCCAGGACTTGTGCGCCGTCTGATTCGAAACTATGTTCGGTACACGACTTCGGTTCCACCGAACGGGAAGGCAAGAACGACATGAGCACCATCGCCATCGCTGACATCCAGCGCACCGCGGCGCCCGCCGTGCGTACCCGCCTGCGTCTGACGCGTCGCGGCCGCATCGTCTTCACGACGCTCGCCGCGCTCCCGCTCCTCATCGTCGTCGCGCTCGGCGTGCTGAACGGTGGACAGGCCTCCGCCGGTGACGCCACCGCCGGCGGCGCCCGCACTCAGTTCGAGACCGTGACGATCCAGCCGGGCGAGACGCTCTGGCAGCTGGCCGAGCAGACGGCCCCCGACTCGGACCCGCGTGACTTCGTGCAGGACGTCGTGAGCCTCAACGCGCTCGACGGCTCCGCGCTGCAGGCGGGCGAAGAGATCGCCATCCCCATCAAGTACACCGACGGCGAGTAGCCACTCGGGCAGCGCCGTCCGGACGGCTGGTCGTCGCACGGTGACAGCGGCCTACGATGGATCGGTGGCATTCACGCTCGAAGACCTCCCGATCCGAGACGACCTGCGCGGGCAGAGCCCCTACGGCGCCCCGCAGAAGCACGTCCGTGTGCAGCTCAACGTCAACGAGAACACGCATCCCGTTCCGGACGACGTCGCTGCCGACATCGTCGAGTCGATCCGGCAGGCCCTGCTGACGGTCAACCGGTACCCGGACCGCGAGTTCACCGAGCTCCGGCAGTCACTTGCCGACTACCTCGGGCACGACCTGACCGCCGAGCAGCTCTGGGCGGCGAACGGGTCCAACGAGGTGTTGCAGCAGCTCCTCCAGGCGTTCGGTGGGCCCGGTCGCTCGGTGCTCGGGTTCCCGCCCACCTACTCGATGCACTCGATCCTCGCGTCGGGCACCGGCACCACGTGGATCCCGGCCCAGCGGGACGACGAGTTCCGCATCTCGCCCGAGACCGTCGTGGCGGCCATCCGTGCGCACCAGCCGGACATCGTGTTCCTGTGCGGGCCGAACAACCCGACGGGCACCCCGCTCGACATCGAGACGATCGCGGCCGCCTACGACGCGACCGACGGCATCGTGATGGTGGACGAGGCGTACGCCGAGTTCATGCCGTCCGACGCTCCGAGCGCGCTCACGCTGCTGCCCGGTCGTGAGCGCCTCGTGGTCTCCCGCACCATGAGCAAGGCGTTCGCTTTCGCCGGTGCCCGGGTCGGGTACATGGCCGCGCACCCCGCCGTCGTCGACGCCGTCCGGCTGGTCCGGCTGCCGTACCACCTGTCCGCGCTGACCCAGGCGGCGGCGATCGCGGCACTCCGGCACGCCCCCGAGATGCTGGCGATGGTCGACGACATCAAGGGGCAGCGCGACCGCATGGTCACCGAGCTCCAGGCCATGGGGTACCGCACCTACGAGACCTGGTCGAACTTCGTCCTGTTCGGTGGTGTCGCCGACCCGAACGCCGCGTTCGAGGCGCTGCTCGAGCGTGACGTCATCGTGCGTGACCTCGGGATCCCGAACCACCTGCGGGTGAGTGCGGGGACCGAGGCCGAGACGACCGCGTTCCTCGACGCCATGCGGCAGGTCGCCGCCGAGCAGCCGCCGGTTAGGGTTGAGGCATGACCGCCCGCACCGCCTCGATCAGCCGTTCGACGAGCGAATCGAGTGTCGAACTCGAGCTCGACCTGGACGGCACCGGGACCTCGTCGATCTCGACCTCCGTCCCGTTCTTCGACCACATGCTGACCGCGTTCAGCAAGCACTCCCTGATCGACCTGCGCGTGCGCTCGACGGGCGACACCGACATCGACGTGCACCACACGGTCGAGGACACCGGCATCGTGCTCGGACAGGCGATCAAGCAGGCCCTCGGCGACCGCTCCGGCATCGGCCGGTACGGCGACGCCCTCGTGCCGCTCGACGAAGCGCTGGCCCAGGCCGTCGTCGACGTCTCCGGGCGCCCGTTCCTGGTGCACTCCGGCGAACCCGCGGGCTTCGAGTTCCACCGCATCGGCGGCCACTTCACCGGCTCGATGGTCCGCCACGTGTTCGAGGCGATCACGTTCAACGCCGGCATCACCGTCCACGTCCGCGTGCTCGAGGGCCGCGACCCCCACCACATCGCCGAAGCCGAGTTCAAGGCGTTCGCCCGAGCCATGCGCAAGGCGGTCGAACTGGACCCGCGCGTCGACGGCATCCCCTCGACGAAGGGCGCCCTGTGACCGCCGCCAAGCCGAACGTCGTCGTCCTCGACTACGGGTCGGGCAACGTCCACTCCGCCGCCAAGGCGCTCGAGCGCGCCGGGGCCGAGGTCACCCTGACCTCGGACAAGCAGGCGGCGCTCAAGGCCGACGGCCTGCTCGTCCCCGGTGTCGGGGCGTTCGCCGCCGTGATCGACCAGCTCGAGGGCGTGCAGGGCGGCGAGATCGTCGACCACCGTCTGGCCGGCGGGCGACCCGTGCTCGGCATCTGCGTCGGCATGCAGGTCCTGTTCTCGCGGGGCATCGAGCGTGGTGCCGACGTCGAAGGGCTCGGCCAGTGGCCCGGCACCGTGCAGGAGATCCAGGCCGAGGTGCTGCCGCACATGGGCTGGAACACCGTGCAGGCCCCCGAGGGCTCCGTGCTGTTCGACGGGCTGCACGACGAACGCTTCTACTTCGTGCACTCCTACGGGGTGACCGACTTCCCGCTCGAGGCGTACGGGCCGTTCCGTGCGCCCCGTCTGACGTGGGCCGAGCACGGGCAGCCGTTCATCGCCGCGGTCGAGAACGGACCGCTCACCGCCACGCAGTTCCACCCCGAGAAGTCCGGCGAGCCGGGCATCCGCCTGCTCTCCAACTGGGTGCGTTCGCTCTGAACCCGGCCATTGCCGGGCGCGACGGCCGTGCCGGACGCGCACCGGGCCTCCCGGCCGTCCGCAGCCCCTTCTCCACCGCAACGAAACCGACAGGACCATGACCGACCTCACCGACACCCCGCCCCTCGTCCTGCTGCCGGCGGTCGACGTCGTCGACGGACAGGCCGTGCGACTCACCCAGGGCGAGGCGGGGAGCGAGACCGGCTACGGCGACCCCGTCGCCGCTGCCCGGACCTGGCGTGACCAGGGTGCCGAGTGGATCCACCTCGTCGACCTCGATGCGGCCTTCGGCCGTGGCGACAACCGCCGGGTGATCGCGCACGCCGTCCGCGAGGTCGAGGGCGTCTCCGTCGAGCTGTCCGGTGGCATCCGCGACGACGCCTCGCTCGAAGCGGCACTGGCGACCGGTGCGGCGCGCGTGAACCTCGGCACCGCGGCGCTCGAGAACCCGGACTGGGCCGCCCGTGTGATCGGTGAGTACGGCGAGCAGATCGCCGTCGGGCTGGACGTCCGCGGCACCACGCTGTCGAGCCGTGGGTGGACCGAGGACGCCGGTGACCTGTGGGAGGTGCTCGACCGGCTGGAAGCCGCCGGGTGCGCCCGCTACGTGGTGACCGACGTCACCAAGGACGGCACGCTGCAGGGGCCGAACGTCGAACTGCTCCGCCAGGTGTGCGACCGGACCGACCAGCCCGTGGTGGCCTCGGGCGGGATCTCCACGCTCGACGACCTCCGTGCGCTCCGCGAACTCGTGCCGTACGGGCTCGAGGGCGCGATCATCGGCAAGGCGCTGTACTCCGGGGCGTTCACGCTGCCTGCCGCACTCGACATCGCCTCCGAGTAACGCCGTGGCGGGCATCTCGAACGGCCGTGGCACCGGGCCCGACGCCGACGACGCGCACACCCCCGGCGGGGCCGCGGACTCGGCGGGCTTCTCGTGGGAAGGCCGCACGTTCGACCACCACGACACCGCGTTCGCCGAGGACGACGGACTCGCCGACCCCGCGGTGGTCGCCGCGATCGGTGCGCTCGCCGACGGTGCCTCCCAGGCAGCGGTCGTCGAGGCGCTCCGCGCCGCCCGCCTGCTCATCCCGCTCATCGCCGAGGCCGGCGACGTGGGGGAGACCGACGAGGGCAAGCTCGTCGACAAGACCCAGGAACTCTCGATCGTGACGGTCGCAGGTCCGGACGGTCGCAGCGTCATGCCGGCGTTCACCTCGGTCGACGCCATGCACGCGTGGGACCCGGACGCGCGCCCGGTGCCGGTGGAGTCCCGCCGCGTGGCGATGGCTGCGGCGAGCGAGGACACCCAGCTCGTCGTGCTCGACCCGAAGTCGCCGACCGAGTTCGTGCTGCGTCGTCCGGCGGTGTGGGCGCTCGGGCAGGACCTGCCGTGGGCGCCGTGCTTCGAGGACCCCGACGTGGCCCGCGCCTTCGCCGCCTCGGTCGAGGATGAGTCCAGCGTCGCCCGTGTCGAACTCGCGCCGGGTGACCCGGTCGGCCGGTTCGCCGGGCCGGAGCTGACGGTGGGCCTGGCACTGCACCCGGGGCTCGACCGAGAGCAGGTCGGCGAGCTCGTCGGTCGGCTGCAGCAGCGGTGGTCAACGGACCCCGTGATCGCCGAGCGGGTCGACAGCATGCGCGTCGCCCTGCGCGCTGCCTGACGAGCAGCAGCAACAGCGCAGCAGCAGCGCCCGTGGCCGGGCTGCCGGCCAGCAGCGCTACGGTCCCGCGGCGGTGCGACCCGGCCCAGCCCGAGGTCGCCGGTACGATGACGGGGTGAGCCCGAACCCGACGACCAACCCCACCGGCGCGACCACCCACGGTCCGACGGGGCGTCCCGTCCGGGACTTCCCCGTGCCCGAGGAGCTCGACAGCACCGGACCCGCCCGCATCATCGCGCTCTGCAACCAGAAGGGCGGCGTCGGCAAGACCACGACGGCCATCAACCTGGGCGCCGCGCTCGCCGAGTACGGCCGCAAGGTCCTGGCCGTCGACTTCGACCCGCAGGGCGCGCTGTCCGCCGGCCTCGGGGTCCGGACCCACGACATCCACACCGTGTACGACCTGCTGATGGGTGCCGTGAAGGACCCGAACCAGGTCATCCAGCCGACGAACACCCCCGGCCTCGACGTCATCCCGGCGAACATCGACCTGTCCGCGGCCGAGGTGCACCTGGTCAACGAGGTCGCCCGCGAGCAGATCCTGGCGAGCGTGCTGCGCAAGGTCGCGAACGACTACGACGTGATCCTGGTCGACTGCCAGCCGTCGCTCGGCCTGCTCACCGTGAACGCCCTGACCGCGGCGCACGGCGTGCTCATCCCGCTCGAGTGCGAGTTCTTCGCGCTCCGCGGTGTCGCCCTGCTCATCGAGACGATCGACAAGGTGCGCGACCGCCTCAACCCGGCGCTCAAGCTCGACGGCATCCTGGCGACCATGTACGACTCGCGCACGCTGCACTCGCGCGAGGTCATGGAGCGGGTCGTCGACACCTTCGACGACCGCGTGCTCGACACCGTCATCGGCCGCACCGTGAAGTTCCCGGACGCCACGGTGTCCGCACGCCCGATCACGCAGACCGCGCCGGACCACCCTGCCGCCCACGCCTACCGGCAGCTCGCACGAGAGCTCGTCCAGCGTGGCGCCGTCGCCTGACGCGGGGTTCCGGGTCCGGCTCGCCAACTTCGACGGACCGTTCGACCTCCTGCTGTCGCTCATCACGAAGCACGAGCTCGACATCACCGAGGTGTCGCTCGGTGCCGTGACGGGGGAGTTCATCCAGTACGTCCGGCAGGCCGAGTCCGCCGACGAGCTCGACGAGGCCAGCGAGTTCCTGGTCGTCGCGGCGACCCTGCTCGACCTGAAGATCGTCGGGCTGTTGCCCCAGGGCGAGCTCGTGGACGCCGAGGACGTCGCCCTGCTCGAGGCTCGCGACCTGCTGTTCGCCCGACTGCTGCAGTACCGGGCGTTCAAGCAGGCCGCCGACTGGTTCGGGGAGCGCTGGGGCGTCGAGTCGCGCCGGCACGTCCGCAGCGTCCGGCTCGAGGAGCGGTTCCGTGCGCGGACGCCGGAGCTCGTCTGGACCCTGTCGGTGCAGGACTTCGCAGCACTGGCCGCGCTGGCCTTCGCCCCACGGGAGATCCCGACCGTCGGCCTCGACCACCTGCACGCCCCGCTCATCAGCATCCGCGAACAGGCCGCGATCGTCGTCTCGATCCTCCGCACCCGTGATGGTGAGGGCGTCTCGTTCCGTGAACTGGTCGCGGGCGTCGACCAGACGGGTATCGTGGTGGCTCGCTTCCTCGCGATCCTCGAGCTGTACCGGAACGCGTCGATCTCGTTCGAGCAGCTCGAGCCGCTCGGGGAGCTGACACTGCGGTGGACCGCCGAGGACTGGTCCGACGAGAGCCTCGCGAACCTGGGAGCCGACTATGACGGATGACGTGCACGACACGTCCAGCGCCGAACCCGGCGGCGCCGACGAGATGGCCGACGCCCGCGCGATCGAGCACGAGATCCACGAGCGCACCGCATCGCAGGCCCACCCGACCATCCCCATCGACCGCCAGCTCGAGGCCATCCTGATGATCGCCGACCAGCCGCAGTCGCTCGTCGCCCTCGGCGCTGCCGTCGGGTCGCCCGTCCCCGCCGTCCGCCAGGCGATCGACCGCCTGGTCGCCGACTTCGACGGCGTCGACGGTACGATCCGCCGCGGCTTCGAGCTCCGCGAGGTCGGTGGCGGCTGGCGCTTCTACGTCCGCGCCGACCTGGACCCCGTGGTCGAGCAGTTCGTCGAGGCCGAGCGCCCCTCGCGGCTGTCGCAGGCTGCACTCGAGACCCTGGCGGTCGTCGCCTACAAGCAGCCGATCACCCGCTCGCAGATCGCTGCGATCCGCGCCGTCAACGTCGACGGCGTCGTCCGAACCCTGGTGGCACGCGGCCTCATCGAGGAGTCGTTCACCGACGCCGAGACCGGCGCCATCAACTACGTCACGTCCGACCTGCTCCTGCAGCAGCTCGGCATCAACTCGCTCGACGAGCTGCCGCTCATCTCGCCCCTCCTGGACGACGGTGCGGACGGCTTCGAGCAGAACGAAGGGATCCCCGATGGCAGGGTTTGACGACCGGGGGCGCGGCGCGCCCCGAGACCGAGACGACCGCAACGGACGCTCAGGAGGCCCGGATCGCTCCGGCCGCCCGGCCGGCGGACGCGGCGGGGCCGGTTCCAGTGCCGGTGGCCGCTCCGGCGGGTACGGTCGCGACGACCGCGGGGGCGCACGCCCGCCGCGTGACGACGACCGCCGTGGCGGGTACCCGTCGCGTGACGACCGTGGCGGCGACCGCGGCGGGTACCGCGGGGCTTCGGCTCCGCGTGACGACCGTGGTGGCTACCGGGGTCGTGACGACCGTTCCGGTGGCGGAGACCGTGGTGGCTACCGGGGTGCCTCCGCTCCGCGTGACGACCGTGGTGGCTACCGGGGCCGTGACGACCGAGGGGCTTCTGCGCCGCGCGACGACCGCGGTGGCGACCGTGGTGGCTACCGCGGCAACTCGGCTCCGCGTGACGACCGTGGCGGGTACCGCGGCCGTGACGACCGTGGGGCTTCGGCTCCGCGTGACGACCGTGGTGGCTACCGCGGCAACTCGGCTCCGCGCGACGACCGTGGCGGCTACCGGGGCCGCGACGACCGCGGGACCTCCGCACCGCGCGACGACCGTGGTGGGTACCGCGGCCGTGACGACCGTGGTGCTCCTGCCCCGCGCGAGGACCGTGGCGGCTACCGGGGTCGCGACGACCGTTCCGGTGGCGGCGACCGTGGTGGCTACCGCGGCAACTCCGCTCCGCGCGACGACCGTGGTGGGTACCGCGGCCGTGACGACCGCAGCTCGGCCCCGCGCGATGACCGTGGTGGCTACCGGGGCCGTGACGACCGCAGCTCCGCCCCGCGCGACGACCGTGGTGGCTACCGGGGCCGTGACGACCGCAGCTCCGCCCCGCGCGACGACCGTGGTGGGTACCGCGGCCGTGACGACCGTGGCAGCTCCGCGCCACGTGATGACCGCCGCACCCCGGACGGCCAGCAGAGCCGCGTCTGGCACAACGGCCGCCGCTACGTCGGCGGCACCACGAGTGTCCGCAACAGCGACCGCACCACGCCGAAGCCGAGCGGGCAGCGCGACGACCGGGGCAACCCGGCCGAGGGCACGCCCGAACGGCCGATCATCGAGGACTGGGACGCGGCGGACGGAACGGCGCCTGCCGGGGCCGAGCCGGGCCTCCAGGCAGAGGGTGAGCGCCTGCAGAAGGTGATCGCCGCTGCCGGCGTGGCATCCCGCCGGGTCGCGGAGAACCTGATCGTCGAGGGCCGCGTGACGGTCAACGGCGAGGTCGTGGACGCCCTCGGGCGTCGCGTCGACCCCGAGAAGGACGCGATCAGCGTCGACGGCGTGCCGGTGCAGATCGACTCGTCGCGGCGCTACATCGTGCTGAACAAGCCGACCGGTGTCGTCTCGAGCCTGCAGGACGAGCGCGGTCGCCGCGACCTGACCGAGTTCGTGGACCGCTACGAGGAGCGCCTGTTCAACGTCGGCCGTCTCGACACCGAGACGTCCGGGCTGCTCGTCCTGACGAACGACGGCGACCTGGCACACGTGCTGGCGCACCCGTCGTTCGGCGTGCAGAAGACGTACATCGCGAAGGTCCACGGCAACGTGAACCCCGCCGTGGTGCAGCGCCTGACCGAGGGCGTCGAGCTCGAGGACGGTCCGATCAAGGCCGACAAGGTGCGGTTGCTCGAGTCCTCGCGGGGTGAGTCGCTCGTCGAGATCACCCTGCACTCCGGCCGCAACCGCATCGTCCGTCGCATGCTCGAGGCCGTCGACCACCCGGTCCTCGAACTCGTCCGCCGGTCGTTCGGACCGCTGCACCTGGGCAGCCTGCCGCCCGGCAAGATGCGCGAGCTCGGCACGGTCGAGGTGGGCAAGCTGCTCAGCACCGTCCGTGACGCGAAGCCGTCCGCTCGTGACGACCGCGACGTCGCCCTCGACCAGGACGACGACGAGTACGAGGACGAGTCGGCGGACTGACCGAACCCGACGCACGGGCATCGACCGATGCCCGAGCCTCGATCGGTAGGCTTGCCCGGTGACCGACGTGACCCCGACCGACATCGACCGCCGTCTGCGCGGCCCGGTCCGGGTCGTCGGTGCCGGGTTGCTCGGCGCCTCGATCGGTCTCGCCCTGCGCGAGAAGGGTGTGGACGTCGTCCTCGACGACGTCTCGCCCGCCGCGCTGGCGCTCGCCGTGGACTACGGCGCCGGGCGTCGACCGGCTGCCGGCGACCAGCCGGAGCTCGTCGTCGTCGCGGTACCGCCGGACGTCGTCGCGACGGTGGTGGAGCGCGAGCTCGCCGCCCACCCCGACGCCGTGGTGACCGACGTCGCCAGCGTGAAGTCCGGGCCGCTCGCCGCCCTGGTGGCGGCCGGCGCGGACGTCTCCCGCTACATCGGGTCGCACCCGATGGCCGGACGCGAGCGCAGCGGACCGACCGCCGCCCGCGCCGACCTGTTCGTCGGTCGCCCGTGGGTGATCGCCGGGCACGACGGCATCACGTACCAGCGTGCCGCGGTGGTCGAGGACCTCGCGCTCGACGTCGGCGCCACCGTCGTGCCGATGGACCCGGAGTCGCACGACCTCGCCGTCGCGTACGTCTCGCACGCGCCGCAGCTCGTGTCGACGCTGATGGCCTCGCGCCTGCGGGACGCCCCCGACGGGTCGCTCGGCCTGGCCGGCGGCGGTGTGCGCGACGTCACCCGGATCGCTGCGAGCGACCCGGGGCTCTGGGTGCAGATCATCGGGGCGAACGCCGGGCACATCCGGCCGGTGCTCACCGACCTGCGCGACGACCTGTCCCGCGTGATCGACGCGCTCGGCGACCCAGACGGTGCCGGATCGCCGCGCACCATCGCCGAGACGATCGCCGACGGCAACCGCGGGGTCGAACGGCTCCCCGGCAAGCACGGCACCACCAAGCGCTTCGCCCAGGTGGTCGTCCTGGTCGACGACACCCCCGGGCAGATCGCCGCACTCCTGACGTTCATCGGGGAGATCGGCATCAACCTCGAGGACATGCGCCTCGAGCACTCACCGGGCGCACAGATCGGCATCGTCGAGGTGTCGGTGCTGCCCGAGCAGGAACAGCGACTCGTCGAGGAACTCGAGGGGCGCGGATGGAGGATCGCAGCAGCATGGGCCTGAACGACGACACGAACGACTCCGGCGTGATCAGTGGACGCGCTCCCGCCGGTGGGACCGACGGACCCGACTCCGGCCTGCCGACGCCGACTCCTGGCGACGGGGCACGCGGCGGTGCTGAGGGTGGCCCCCTCGGTGGCCCGGCCGGCGGCCTCGGCGAACCCGGCGGGGAGCCCGGTTCGACCAGCGCCCCGATGCCATCCGGCCTGGCCGACGGCGCCTACGTGGCGAAGATCGTCATCGCGGTCGACGGCCCCGCCGGCAGCGGCAAGTCGAGCGTCTCCCGTGCGGCGGCCCGCGCCCTGGGCTACGGCTACCAAGACACCGGCGCCGCCTACCGTGCACTCGCGTGGCACGCCCTGCAGCAGCGGGTCGACCTCGACGACGCCGCGGCGATCCTCGCGAGCTGGGACACCTTCGACTACGCCATCGGCACCGACCCCGACGACTACTACGTCAAGGTGGGGGAGACCGACGTGACCGAGGCCATCCGCACCCCCGACGTCACCGGCGCGGTCGCCCACATCGCGAAGCTCCCGGACGTCCGGAAGCGCCTGGTCCAGCTGTTCCGGAACGTGATGCGGAAGACCGACGCCCCGGGCATCATCACCGAGGGCCGGGACATCACCACGGTCGTCGCACCCGATGCCGAGGTCCGGATCCTGCTGACGGCCGACGAGTCCGTTAGAATGGCCCGACGCTCGGCAGAGGTCACGACCCAGTCGGCCGCCGAGACCTCCGCAGCACTCGCTCGTCGCGACGCGGCGGACGCGAAGGTCGTCGACTTCATGAACGCCGCCGACGGCGTCACGACGCTCGACTCCACCGACCTCGACTTCGACCAGACCGTGCAGGCGGTCGTCGACCTGGCCCGCGCGGCCACGCACTGACGCAGACCGGACCGCCTCGGCGGGCCGATCACGCACTGACGCAGACCGGACCGCCTCGGCGGGACGGTCCACCACGGCCGGACCCCCGGCCCGGCCGGCAACGGCCACCGACACCGCGGCCCCGGCCGCTCGCGAGGAACCCAAGATGGCTCAGCTGGACAACCCGGACAACGACGACTTCCCCCAGTACGACGACGCCCTCGGCGAGCGGCTCGCCGGACTCGACGAGGCCGAGGCCGAGCAGCGCGCGACCGCGCTCCGCGCCGGACTCGAGGAGTACGACCTCGAGGACGAAGACCTCGCGCTGCTCGAGGCCGGTCAGGTCGGCGAGGACGGCGTCCACTACCTGCCCGCCTACCCGGTGCTCGCGATCGTCGGCCGCCCGAACGTCGGCAAGTCCGCGCTCGTGAACCGCATCCTCGGTCGTCGTGAGGCCGTCGTGCAGGACGTCCCCGGCGTCACCCGCGACCGTGTCAGCTACAAGGCAGACTGGAACGACAAGCGCTTCACGCTCGTCGACACCGGCGGCTGGGAGCCCGGCGCCGAGGGCATCAACGCCTCGGTCGCCGCACAGGCCGAGGTCGCGATCGACCTCGCCGACGCCGTGCTGTTCGTCGTGGACGTCACGGTCGGGATCACCGCCACCGACGAGCACGTCGTCAAGATGCTCCGCGGCACCGACCGCCCCGTCATCGTCGTCGCGAACAAGGCCGACGACGAGCGCCGTGAACTCGACGCCTACGAACTCTGGAACCTGGGGCTCGGCGAGCCGCACCCGGTGTCGGCCCTGCACGGCCGTGGCGTCGCGGACCTGCTCGACCTGATCATCAAGACGCTGCCTGACACCTCGGCCGTCGCCAAGCAGGAGGTCGGCGGCCCCCGCCGCGTGGCCATCCTCGGCCGCCCGAACGTCGGCAAGAGCTCGCTGCTCAACAAGGCCGCCGGTGAAGAGCGGGTCGTCGTGAACGACATCGCCGGCACCACCCGCGACCCGGTGGACGAGCAGATCGAGCTCGGCGGCAAGGTGTGGCGCTTCGTCGACACCGCCGGCATCCGCAAGCGCGTCCACATGCAGCAGGGCGCCGACTTCTACGCGTCGCTCCGCACCACCGCCGCGCTCGAGAAGGCCGAGGTCGCCGTCGTCGTCCTCGACGTCACCGAGCCGGTGTCCGTGCAGGACCTCCGCATCATCGACCTCGTCCTCGAGTCCGGCCGTGCCCTCGTGCTGGCCTACAACAAGTGGGACCTGCTCGACGACGAGCGACGCCGTTACCTGGAGCGTGAGATCGAGCAGGACCTGGCGCACGTCGCCTGGGCCCCGCGCGTGAACATCTCGGCCCGTACCGGCCGCCACCTCGAGAAGCTCGTGCCGGCGCTCGAGACCGCCCTCGAGTCGTGGGACACCCGCATCCCGACCGGTAAGGTCAACGCCTTCATCGCCGAGCTCGTGCAGGAACACCCCCACCCCGTGCGCGGCGGCAAGCAGCCCCGCATCCTGTTCGGGACCCAGGCGTCGAGCCAGCCGCCGACCTTCGTGCTCTTCACGTCGGCGTTCCTCGACCCGCAGTACCGACGCTTCATCACGCGTCGCCTCCGCGAGGTCTGGGGCTTCTCCGGCACGCCGATCAACGTCAACATGCGGGTGCGCGAGCGCCGGAAGCGCTGAGCCGTCCCACCCGTCACGCAGAGCGCGCCCCGATCCGTCGGGGCGCGTTCTGCGTTCGTGCTCGGCCTGGAGGCCCGGAGCCGGTCCGTCGCGCCGGTGCGGCATCATGGGGGCGTGGGTACCGGGCCGTGGGCAGCGGACCGACGTCGACTCGCCCTGGTGGGCGTCCTCGTCGGTGTGGTCGTCGTGGGTTCGGTGTCCCTCTGGACGATCTCGCACACGTCCGACGACGGCGACACGGTCACCCGTGCCGACCCCGTGCCCTCCGAGCCGGCGCAGTCGCCCGACGTCCGACTGCCGCCGTCCAACGGCCTCGAGGAACCGATCGAGCCCGAACCCGTCCGTCCGGTCGACGGCTCGCCCATCGACCCGTGGTGGCGCCGCGTCCCGCCGGTGTCCGGTGACATCGTCGGCATCGGGGCTGCGGCCTCCGGGCACGTCCGGATCGCCGCGAACACGAGTGACGAGACCCTCGCGGTGGAGATCGACCACCTGGAGACCGGCGGGGACGGCCCCGTCGACGTCGTGCTGTCCGCGGGGACGGTGCGCGGTGGTTCGAAGCCGGTGTGGACACCCGCCGGGGAGTCCTACGACCTGTTCCAGGCCGCCGGGGTCGAACAGGGACTGACCGTCGTGCTCAGCGATCCGTGGTCACTGCCCGACGAGGTCCGTTCCCTGGTCCTGCTCGACGCCGACACCGGCACCGTGCTGGGCGGCGCGGCACTCGTCCCGTCGGACTGAGCGCGGCGCGCTGGGGCCTTGCTGTGCCGACGCCGAACGACACTGTCGTGGTCGTCCGACGTCGACAGTGTCGTTCCACGTCGATGCTCGTGGCTGTGCCGCGTCCGCTGCCGCCGCCGGGATGGGGCACGATGTACTGGTGACGCAGCAGAACGACGGACTCGGTGTGCTCGCCGACCGCGTGTGGTGCCGTCTGCGGCTCGACCGGTTGGCCGGAGGCCGGCAGTCCGGGTACGTGATCCGCGAGGACATGCTCGGACACCCCGACACCGTCCGCTCGTTCCGGTGGATCCGGTGGCTGCTCGTCGCCGAGACCGTCGTCGGGCTCACCGCCATCGTGGTCGCCGTGCTGCTGACCCGCGCGGGGGAGTCCCTGTCGTGGGCGGTGTGGTTCCGGTCCACCGTGGTGCTGCTCATCACCCTGACGCTCTACGTGTTCGCCTGGCGGGCGCAGCTCGGGTACTACTGGGCGTACCAGCGGCTGCGGTTGTTCAGCCGGATCTTCCCGATCGTGACGCTGATCGTCGCGGCGATCCCCGGGCTCTACCCGTTCTGGATGGTCATCGAGCAGATCCTGTTCTCGGTGCTCATGGTCGGCATCGGCGACGTGCTGACGAGCGACCACATGCGGGCGACGTTCCCGAAGCCCGCGCGGCGTTAGGGCTCCGGCGGGCGGGTGCCGACGCCGAGCGACGATGTCGGTGTCGTACGACGTCGGTGGTGTCGCTTCTTGCGGGCGCGGGTTGTTGCGCACGCTCGGGAGCGACGATGTCGGTGTCGTACGACGTCGGTGGTGTCGTTCGGCGTCGGCGTCGACGCTCGCGCGGGCGGACCGGCACCGCGACAGAACACGCGTCGATCGACACGTGGACTGTCGCAGAACAGGTGCGGGGGCGGCGCGACCGGGCTACGCGACCGTGGCCAGGGCGAACGGCAGCACGGCGGCGGCCCCGGCACGCCGGAGCTCCCGGCCGGCCACGGTCATCGTCCACCGGCTGTCGACCAGGTCGTCGACGAGCAGCACCGGGCCCTCGTGCGCCTGCAGGGCTGCGGCGAGCGATGGATCGACCACGAAGGTGTCCCACACGCCGGACAGTCGGTAGGCGCTGTTCGTCGCACCGTCGCCACGAGGGGTCCCGCCGGCGCGGCCGAGCGTGCCGAGGAACTGCAGCCGCCCGATCGTGGACAGCGCCTGGGCGAGGGACCCCACGAGCTCGGGCCGCGACCGTGACGACATCGCCACGACACCGGTCGGCCGGGTCTCCCACGGCCAGTCCTTGAGCGCCCGGACACAGCCGTCGACGAGCTCGCGCGAGATCGGGGCATCGGGGGTGGACGTCGAGAACAGCGCACGCAGGGGACCGCCCCAGCCGAGGTCGGTCAGACGCGCCACCGCACGGCCGGGCTGCACGAGCTCGTCCGCGCCGATCTTGCCCCGCACCGAGACCCCGAGCGACGACATCCCCGAGGGCCACTGGGCACGCGGGGCGATCTCGACGCCGACCTTGTCGAGCGCGGCCGCTGCCCCGGACGAGTCGGTGTCGGACACGGCGGTCGGGAACCACGCCCCGGCGCAGTTGTCGCACCGGCCGCAGGGCTCGGCCGAGGGGTCGTCGAGGTCCTGCTGCAGCAGCTGCATGCGGCAGGCAGAGGTGGACTCGTAGTCGAGCATCGACGCTGCCTCGGCAGCGCGGGCCGCTGCGACCCGCTCGTACCGGGGTGCGTCGTACTCCCACGGCTGCCCGGTCGACACCCAGCCGCCGGTGACGCGTCGGACGGCGCCGTCGACGTCGAGCACCTTGAGCAGGAGTTCGAGGGTGGAACGCTTGATGTCGACCAGGCCCTCGAGCGCCACGGTCGACATCGCGGTGTCGGTGGACAGGGCGCCGAGCACGGCGGCGGCGCGGGCCTCGGTCGGCATCGAGGCGCTGGCGAAGTACTGCCAGATCTCGCGGTCCTCACGCCCGGGCAGGAGCAGGACGTCGGCGTTGTCGGTCGCGCGACCCGCACGACCGATCTGCTGGTAGTAGGCGACGGGCGACGAAGGAGCCCCGACGTGCACGACGAACCCGAGGTCGGGCTTGTCGAACCCCATGCCGAGCGCGCTCGTGGCGACCAGGGCCTTCAGCTCGTTGCCCTTGAGCTGCTGTTCGAGCTGTTCGCGCTCGTCGGTGTCGGTGCGCCCCGTGTAGGCCCGGACGGCGTACCCGTTGTCGCGCAGCAGCCGTGCGATGTCCTCGGCTGCCGAGACGGTGAGCGTGTAGATGATGCCGCTGCCGGGCAGGTCGCCGAGGTGCGCGAGGAGCCAGCCGAGCCGCTGCCGGGCATCGGGCAGCGTGAGCACGCCGAGGCGCAGGGACTTGCGAGCCAGGGACCCGCGGATGGTGAACACCGGGTCGGCCGGACCGGCGGTGAGCTGTTCGGCGACGTCCTCGACCACGCGCTCGTTCGCCGTCGCGGTGGTGGCCAGGACGGGGACGCCGTGGGGGAGCGACCGGATGAGCTCGGCCAGTCTGCGGTAGTCCGGCCGGAAGTCGTGGCCCCAGTCCGAGATGCAGTGTGCTTCGTCGACCACGAGCATGCCCATCCGGGCGATCAGGGTCGGCATCTGCTCGTCGCGGAACTTCGGGTTGTTCAGTCGCTCGGGGGAGACGAGGAGCACGTCGACCTCGTCACGGGCGAGGGCGGCCTGGGTCTCGCCCCACTCGTGGGCGTTCGCGGAGTTGATCGACACCGCGCGGACACCGGCCCGCGCGGCGGCGGCGACCTGGTCGCGCATCAGGGCGAGCAGCGGCGACACCAGGACGGTCGGGCCGCCTCCGCGTCGGCGCAGCAGCAGCGTCGCGAGGAAGTACACCGCGGACTTGCCCCACCCGGTGCGCTGCACGACCAGGGCTCGCTGCCGGTGCTCGACCAGCGCCGAGATGGCCTCGAGCTGTCCGGGGTGGGACACCGCGTCGGGGCGCCCGGTGAGCGCAGCGAGCGCCTGCTGCGCCTCGGCGGCGATGTCCGCAGAAGGCGAGACGACAGACGGAGCGGCGGAGGGGGTGTCCATGCCCCCATGCTGTCAGCACCGACCGACGAAACCCGACCCGCGCCTCCAGACTGTGGACAACGCGACGGCGCGCGCTTACTGGTACGTGACCAACGACGGCGTCGGCTGCACCTGCTGCATGGTCTGCGCGGGCGTCAGCATGGGCGTGTCCTCGTCATAGAAGTTCTTCCAGCCCCAGTGCAGCCCCTCCGGCGCGCCCTGGTGCAGTGCCTTCCACGTCGCCTGCTTGTCCGGCTGCGACCCCTGCCCGTCGACGTGCACGAGCATGTCGAGCTCCGGGTGGGTCTGCAGTGCGGAGCGGTCCTGGATCATCGACAGCCGGAACTGGTGCAGCACCAGGGCTTTCGGCGGCAGCCCCTCCTTCTGCACCAGCGCAGCCAGCCACGAGGAGACCTCGTTCACCTCGGACGCCGACACGCTGCCGATCTGCTGCAGGGGCACCTGGTCCTTCGTCAGCCGCCACTCCGGGTCGAGCGCCAGCCACACGCCCGGCTTCTTCAGCAGCGACTCGTACTTCTTGGCCTGCGACAGGAAGTCCGACCGCCCGGGCTGCAGGTCGATGATGACCGGCATGTCCGCCTCGTGCGCGGCATCGACGTAGGGCTCGAGCGTCGACACCGGCAGTTCCGTCGAGTAGTCGCCGTCGGCGCCGGCGTCCCCGGCGGCGACGGTCGCGATGACCTCCATCGCGGGCGTCACGAGCTCGTCGGACTCCGCCCGGTACGGCTTCGCGACCTGCTCGGCACGGTGCACGGTCTCCTTCGGCCCCTGCTCGCCGAGCACGCCCAGCGCCGGCGCTCCGGGAGCCCCGTACAGTGCGACGTACCGGTGCCCGTCGAACGGCCGCTGGCCGCCGTTCCGCAGCTGGAACCCACCCTCGGCAGCCCGGACCGTCCACTCCGGATCCGGCAGGGTGTCGAACGCCGCGCCGACCAGGACGGTCGGGTGCTTCGCCCGCTCGTGCAGCGCCGTCACCACGTCGGGTGCGGCAGCCGGGTCGGTCACGCCCTCCGGCATGGTCACGACGCGGGCGCCGGCGGCCTTCGCGGTCGCCACGGCGGCAGCGTCCGCACTCGCGTCCGCCACCACCACGGTCGCCTGCCGGGAGGCCCGGGTCGGCTCCGGTGCGTCACCGCCGTCCGGCGCCTGCCGCTGTTCGACGTCCGTGTCGACCGACACGTCGCCCTCGGCCTGGTACCAGTCGGCACCGAGCCGGTCGAGCTCGCGGGCGACGGCGGCGCTCGTGTCCTTGGTCGTCAGCAGCACCGGGACGTGGGCGCTCGCCGCTGCCTTCGCCGCACCACGGATCCCGTCGGCGTCGCCGGCCCGGGCGACGACCGCTCCGGGAGCGCTCGCGAACAGGGCCTTGCTGACGCGGACGGACCGGGCGGCGGCGTCCGCAGCGTCGGCCACCGTGACGGTGTCGGCCGAGGCCTTCGCCAGGGTCGGGCGGCTCGTGTCCGGTCCGCTCGACGTGCACCCGGCGGCTCCGAGCAGCAGCCCGGAGACCGCGATCGCGAACAGGAAGCGAGGGGTGGAACGAGAACGCATCGAGCCACCATACGAGCCAGACGGAGAGGTCCCTGGGAATCCGACGGGTGTCGTCTCGTAGAAGGGAGGCATGCCCCACCACCCCGACGACCGCCCGCTCATCGGACCGGTCCGGTCGCCCGAGGTGCACTGCATGACGCTCAACGTGCGTCGCCGCGTGCCGCGACAGCCGACCCATCCGGACGCCTGGGATCGTCGCCGCGACGCCGTGCTCGCGCTCGTCACGTCCGAAGCGCCCACCGTCCTCGCCGTCCAGGAGGCCCTGCCCACGCAGGCAGACGACCTGATGTCCGGCTTCGGGTCGGGTTGGGAGCCCGTCCTGGCCGGGCGGGGAACGCGCGGCGGTGGCGAACAGGTCGGCCTGTTCCTCGACCGTTCCCGCCTCGACGTCGTCGAGCGCCGCACCTGGGCACTCTCCCGCACACCCCACCGCTCCGGCTCGCGGTCGTGGGCCACGTCCTTCCCCCGGCACGCCGTCGGAGCCGTCGTCGACGACCGCGCGACCGGCATCAGGTTCCTGGCGATCGCCACCCACCTCGACGTCGCCTCGCCGTGGGCCCGACTGCGGTCCGCCGAACTGCTCGGCCGGATCGTCCGGCAGCGCGGCCTGCCCGCGGTGGTCATGGCCGACTGGAACAGCCCCGCCGGTTCCGCACCATGGCGCGCCCTGGCGGAGGCGGGTGTCGAGGACAGCTGGGGGCGGGCCTCCAGGCAGGTGGGTGAGCCCTACGGGACGTACCCGCACTACGGGAGTCCGCGTGTCGGTGGCCGGCGGATCGACGGGGTGCTCGTGACATCCGAGGCGGAGGTGGACCGCGTCGCGGTCGACGTGCGGCGGCCGGGCGGCGTGTGGCCGTCCGACCACGCTGCCGTGCACGCGGTCGTGCGGTGGGCGTCGTGATCGCCACGCTCGGACCGACGTTCCTGCGGCCGCGGTTCCTGGTGGCCGACGTGGTACGGGCGCTGACGCTCGTGAGCGTCGTCGTGGCGAGCGTCGGGTGGGGTGGGACGGCGTTCCCGGTCATGGCGCTGGCGCTGCTCGGCGTCGTGGTGCCGCGGATGCTCGGGCTGCGGCCGGCCTTCGACGTGGCGGTGTGCGTGCTCGTGCTCCTCGCCGGGTGGTCGAGCGTGCTCGAGTGGTACACGACCGTCTTCCTGTGGGACAAGTTCATGCACGTCGTGCTGACGGGGCTGCTCGCGGCGGTGCTCTACGTCATCGGTGCCGATCTGCGGGCGGTACCGGCGCCGCACGCCGAGCGCCGGGTGGTCGTCGCGGTGCTCGCGCTGTGCGCGGGACTCGCGGTCGGGGCGGTCTGGGAGATGGGGGAGTGGCTCGGGCACAACTTCGTCGACTCGAAGATCTTCGTCGGGTACGACGACACGATCGGGGACCTGGCGGCGGACGGGTCCGGCGGGTTGCTCGTCGGGCTCGGGTTGCCGTGGTTGGCGGCGCGGCGCGAGGTGGTGCGGCCGGGCTGAGCGTGCGTGCGTGCTCCTGTTCTTTGCCTGTGCGGTGCTCGTTCGGTGCGACTCGCCGTGGCACGGAGGGGGTCTGACGTCCGCTATGCTGGACCGGTCGCTCGCGCTCCGGTCGGACGCGGGCGAGGATCCTCCGGGATCCTGAGTTCTCCGGAACTCGCGGGCTGTGGCGCAGCTTGGTAGCGCACTTGACTGGGGGTCAAGGGGTCGCAGGTTCAAATCCTGTCAGCCCGACCGAAACGTTTCTGACACGACGACAGAAGCCCGCCGAGGATCTCGGTGGGCTTCTGTCGTTCCGGCGGGTGTCGTTGGGTCGTCCGCATAGGGCTCCGTCATTGCGACGATGAGCGGACCACCTATCTGCGACACAAGTCTTCTCGCGGATCGTCCGGTTCGAATCCGAGTCCGAGTTGGACACCGTGGTCCGTGGGAGGACCGGCTTGCGGGACATGCTTCGGATGCCGCTACGGTCGAATCATGGCGAGCATCACCTACCCAACGCCGCTCCAACCAGGCGGGCGGATCGAGGTTCCTGCACCGTCGATGGGGGTTCCCGTGCATCTCCTCGAGCGATTGCAGACTTCGGTCGAAGCGCTCACGACACTCGGGTTCGAGACTCATGTGCGCCCGCACACGTCCACGACTGGTCTCACGCCGGCGCCTGCCGCTGCCCGCGCCGAGGATCTGCACGCTGCGTTCGAGGCAGCCGACGCGGTACTTCCACCGTGGGGCGGGGAGCTTGCTATCGAATTGGTCGAGAAGATCAACTGGGACGCCCTTGTTGAAGCTCGCCCCTGGTTCGTGGGGTGGTCGGACATCTCGACGTTGCTGTTGCCGCTGACAACGCGGACAGGGCTCGCGACACTCCACGGCGCCAACCTCATGGACGAGCCGTACGAGCTGCCTACCGAGTTCGAGCGATGGACCGACGTCGTGGCGCTTCCGCCAGGGAGCACCTTCGAGCAGTACAGCGCACCTCGCCGGCGCAGCCGCCCGTGGGGAGCGTGGGCTGATGAGCCGTTGGATCGCGAACACGCGTACGAATCCCCCACGAGGTGGCGGTCCCTCGACGGTGCGAATGACGTGACGATGCGCGGCCGTCTGATCGGCGGGTGCCTCGAAACCGTGTCGCTGCTCGCCGGAACGCCCTATGGCGACGTACCTGGATTCGCGCGGAAGTACGCCCCGGAGGGCACGATCGTTTACCTCGAAGCAGCCGAGTCCAACGCGATCACCGTCCTTCGGATGCTCACCTCGCTGCGCCTCGCGGGCTGGTTCGACGACGCGAACGGTGTTCTGATCGGCCGCACCGACGGCGCGGCCGTGCCCGAACTGACCCAGGAAGAAGCCGTGCGTCGGGTGCTGGGCGACCTCGACGTGCCGGTACTCCTCGATTTCGACACCGGGCACCAGCCGCCGCAGATGCCACTCGTGAACGGCGCCATGGCAGAAGTCCGACTCAACGGGGCGGACGGCTCGATCATGCAGCACCTGGTCCCGTAGCTCGACCGGTCAGGGATCCCTCAAAGGGACGTTGCGCCCGCCGGGCTCAGCTGAGAGGTTCGAGTCGTGGATGGTGAGGTCACTGCAGGGGCTCTGCGGAAGGCTTTCCGTGAAGCTGACGGCTTGGAGCCGCTGGTCCTTCCTGATGCTGAGGTGATCGGCTCCCTGGGGGGTGACATCGACACGTTGCGTGACGCCCTCACGAGCGCGCCGTGGATCCGTGTTGAGGAGCGCCGTGGAGGTGATGAAGGAGAAAGCTATTCCGTCTGGCCGACCGACGGCGTCCACGTCAATTTCTTCTTCGACTGGGGAGCCCCCATCGAGTTCGACTTCGACCTTCGGGAGCTGATCGATGACGAGGCCGTCAACGGGCTTGTTCGCTTGTTTCGGCTGGTGAGTTCAGCAGTAGGCAAGGACGTCGTCGTTCGAGCCGAGGGACATGGAGACGGTCTGCCAGTCGTGCGCGTCGACGCTGGAACCGGCTGCGTTGTGCTCAGCCCTCTCTCCTGAACGATGAAGGCGCCCCGTAGGTGATCGGCTACCGGATGGGCAGCGTTATGGTGACCGCGTGAGCACCTTGCTGTCCGTGGCGGATCTGATGCGGCTACTCGACCCCATGTTCGACTCCATGCTCACTCCCCGTGAACGGAAAACGCTCACGGTACGGGTCGAGCAGATCGCCGACGGGCACGAGCTCTTCGACTCCGACATCATCGAGAGCGGCTCGACCTGGCTTCGCTGGGCGGTGTTTGGCGAGGACGGGGGCTCCGGATCGTTGCAGCTGGCTCAAGGCACCCGAGAGATGGTGTTGTCTGTCCAAAGTGATCTCCAGGACTTCCTCGCAGAGACCACGTTCGCCTGGGGTGAGCTTCGCGAGCCAAGTGACCTGGCCTAGTCAGTACCTGCCTGCCTGACCGGTAAACGGTCCATCAACGGTCTCCTCGCCCGAGTGAGCCGACATTTCTGCGTGTGCCTGCGAGACTCGCACGATGGACCTCGACGAGCTCGGTCAACGGATCTGCATTCTCGGGCCGTCCAACAGTGGCAAGTCGACCCTTGCGGCTGCTGTCGGCCGAGCCCGCTCGCTGCCGGTCGTGCACCTCGACCAGTACCGACACCTACCCGGAACAGATTGGCTCGAGCGACCGGACCTCGATTTCGAGTCCATGCACAACGAAGCGATGAGCACCGATCAGTGGGTCATCGAGGGCAACTATTCGCGGTGGTTGCCAGCCCGGTTGCGGCGAGCAACCGGTCTGGTGCTGCTGGACGTCTCGACCGCCGTGGGCATCGTCCGCTACTTTCGGCGCACCTTCTTCGAGCCCGACCGTGCTGGACGCTTGGAAGGCACTCGTGACCGAGTCCGCGTCGAGATGCTGCGCTTCATGCTCGGGCCCGCCAGGAGGAACCGGCTCCGTTATCAGCAGGCCTTCGACGAGTTCGAGGGGCCGAAGGTGTTCCTGTCGGACCGCGCTGCCTTGGAGACCTTCTACCGCCGCAACGGACTGGCCCGTCGAAGCCGATGACGCTGTCCGACAACCGATCGGGTACCGGTCGCATGGGAGGATCCGGTCATGCTGAGTGACGATGCGATCGTTGAGGTTCTGCGCCGGGAAACAGCATGGCGCCTTCTCGACCCTCGGAAGAGCAGTCGGCTGGACTACCGACTCACGGACGTCCGCGTGCGAGACGGACACGTCCTCGACGTGCGCGTCACACAGCGCGACGGCGAGTCCGCTCGTCTGCTCGTCGGGATGCCCGCTTCCGGGTCGCCTCAGTACTGGGTCTACGCCCGACCGGAGGATGCTGCCGACTGGGTCGGGCAACTCCTCACCTGGATCGACGAAGAGGTGTTCACTGACGGCTTGGGACAGGGACGCATCCGGGAAGATCACGGCGGCGAGAGCTACGTCGTCGTCGCGAACTACGGATGGCATCAGACCGACACCGAAGAACACGCACGCCTCACTGCTGCCGCCGGACTCTGGGGATGGCACGGCAGCGACTCCGCCTGACTGAGCGTCCTGGGTCGTTCCGGCAGATGATCGGCTGACGGGACACCTCTTCCGTCACCAACGTGCGCATCCGCTTACGGGGGCCCTGTTCTTCCGACCGCCTAGGTGCCCCGTTGTGGGGGCGCGAGCTGTAGAGGCGTTCATGGATGTTCAACGTCCTCTTACGCTTTGCTTGCATCGATCCGTCGAGGAGAGACCTAGCGGAGCAAGGGGATACCGGTGCGCTTGAGCCAGACGTCCACGCCGATTCGCGTCGTGGTTGTTGTCATCTCAGTCGTCGCAGGGTTGCTTGCGACGCTGCTTGTCGCTTCGCCGGATACCGCTGTCGCGGATACTGGTAGCGGCGCTCAATTCGTTTCGGCAGCTGGACGAATATTGGACACTCGGGACGGCACCGGTGGGTACAAGACGGCGATGCCTGCCAACACTTGGCGCACCGTACAGGTGACAGGCATGGCAGGTATCCCGGACTCAACCGCCGTCACAGCGGTGGCGCTGAACTTGATCGAGGTGAGTCCGGACGGTCTGGGACAGATCGTTGCCAGGCCGAATGCGGACACCGCGTCGACGCTCGTTGGGACGTTCGACGGCGGTGACTTGGGGTCGACTTCGAACCAGGCGGACGTGGCCGTGAACAGTGATGGCACGATCCAGGTGCGGGTGAACGCATCGACGCAGCTTGTGATCGACGTCGAGGGCTACTACTCCAACGCTTCGTCCGCCACCGGGGGCTTCGTCCCGATCGCGGGGAAGCGATACGTGGGGGAGCAGGTCATCGCATCGGGAGGTAACTTCACGAGCCAGATCACCGGGGTGAACGGCATCCCCTCGAACGCGACCGCGGTCGTTGCAGACTTCATCGTGAAGAACCAGGGCACCACGCCGGGGCGTATCTCCCCTGGTCCCGCTGCAGCGGAGCCGCCGGTGACGTCGCTCAACTATCCCGGTGTAGCTAACGTGGCAACCGCTACCAGTGCGCACGTGTCGTTGAGTTCCGACGGAAAGCTTGAAGTCTGGAACCGAGCCGGATCTGCTATCAAACTCAACATCGACGTCGAGGGCTACTTCGTGCAGGGGTCATCTACCACTGGCGCCTTCACCGCCGGCTCCGGCCGCGCGTACGACACCCGTGTCAAGCCGCACAGGTCGGTCGCTGCGGGGAAGACGCTGACCGTTCCGCTCGGAGGCACGCACGGCATCCCGAATACCTACCAAGGTCTTTCGTCCGTCGTCGTCGACCTGACTGCAGTGCACGCCTCGAACGACACCGCTGGTTTCGCCCGAGCGTGGGCGGACGGGACCGCAGAGCCGAACATCTCTGACGTCGAGTACGCACCCAACTCGATCCGATCGAACACCAACACCGTGCCCGTCGGTCTCGACGGGGCGATCCAGATCCACAACCTCAGCAACACCACCGTCGACTTCGTCATCGACATCGAAGGCTGGTACGCCGGAGCGTCTTCGACGCTGTGCAACCATGACGACATCACGCTGTCGAACATCGCCACGACCGGGGCCGCGGACGGAGTTCCCACCCTGTCCGCCGCCGTGACGAACGGTCTCGGGCAGAGCGTTACCACCGCCCTCTACCTGGTTGATGCGAGTGGGAAAGCGGTCGGTGCAACTCCCGCTGCGACTGGCACCGTCGATTCGGGAACCGCGGCGATCTTCCACCCATCCGGTTTGACTGTCGGGGCGAAGTACACGTGGTGGATGCACGCCAGCACCGACGACTCGTGCGCCGCACAGGCAACATCTGCGAAGCAGACCTTCACGATGGGACAGGACACCACAGTCGCACCGCCGACGACGACCGTGCAGATCACCGGTTCTGACCTCGGCGTCCAAGCAGGCCCAGTCGGTGGTGCATTCGCGAGCGGCCCGCTGACCGCCGGCACGGACGGGTCCACGCAGTGGGTGTCCACGATGAAGGTCAACTTCTCGGCGCTGCCCGTCGGTTCACGGATCGTGAAGGCAGTGCTGCACGGCGGATCCGCTACCTGCCTGACGAACTCGAACTGCTCGACACAGGCCGCAGCGCTCACCCCGTCGAACTCAGACGTTGCAGCGTTGAGCACCCCGGACGATGCCGCAGCGATCCCAGTTACCAGCGACGCCGTAGCTCTCAGCGGGAATGTTGGTGACACCGACCTCACCGCTTTGGTCCAGTCCTGGTACGGGGCGGGTTCGGTCTCGAACAACGGCGCGATTCTCTCCGCCGCGTCCGGCTCGACCGGATTCCGTCTCGACCCGGCGGAATCCCTTGAAATCACCTACGCAACACCAACTGTCCCCACGGCTCCGACGCTGGTGCGGACCACTGCCGGTGACGGCGGTCTCCTCGTCAGCTGGGCTCTTCCAACCGACACTGGTTACCTCGACCAAAGCGGCACGACGAGCGGGGTAACGGGCTACTCCATCACCGCGACTCCGTCCGCCGGAGGCGCGAGCATCACCACGACCGCCACCAGTACTTCAGCCGTCATCTCCGGACTGACGAACGCTACTGCGTATCAAGTTGCGGTGACCGCGAAGAACCCGATTGGAGCCAGCCCTGCAGCATCGGTTGTGGGAACGCCGGTCGCAGTACCGAACGGAACTGCGGCGTACACCTCGGAGGTGCAGAAGCTCGCGACTGCGCAAACCCAGCTCGAGTCCGGCGCCAGCCAGAGCACCGGCGACGCCTCACAGGGCGACGCAACCGTGCGCGATGCCCTCGGTGTCAACGGCGGCCAGCTCATCACCGAGAGCGACGGGGCCGAGCTGAACGATCAGGCGAACACACCGAACGCCACCACCCTGTCGGACACGCTGGTGTCCTACAACGCTGCCGCCGGCACTGTCACGGTCTTCACCACCGTGACGGACAAGGGCACCACGGTCGACACCAGCGACCCGAGCGACGCTTTCACGATCCAGACCGGATCCGTCAACGAACTAGCCTTCACGTTGACCAACAGCGGTGACCCAACGGTCGTCAGCACGGGGAACACCAGCGCTTTGGCGCAACCCGTGCCCCCGACTGCGGCCGACAGCCTGACAGCTGCTGACGACGCGACCGCGTCCCTCGGTGCGGCACCGCTGGAGCTGAACACACAAACCGGTGCTTTCACGTCATCCAGCGTGACCACCAGCACGGCTACGACAAGCGCGGCCGTCAGCCGGGCTGCCTCGAAGTACGTCAGCGTGAACTACGACGGCATCACGATGTGGGCCTCGAACAACGCCTACAGCTCGCAGGACAACGGCTACAACGACGACTGCACGGACTTCGCGTCCCGCGCCATGTACTACGGCGGTGGCATGCACATGATCAAGCCGTCTGGATCGCTGCCGCACATCGACTCGAACGACAAGCATTGGTACCACCAGCGCACCTGGCGGCCGCTGTACTCCAAGTCGTGGGGTGTTGCGAAGAACAACTTCGCGTTCCTTCGCAATCAGGGCACCGCCGTGAGCCACTCGTTGGCGGGCATGGGCACGGGCGACATTGTCTACGTCAACTGGAACGGAGACCGCAGCGGCAACCACGTCGACCACACGGGGGTCATCGTTCGAGTGACCAGCAAGAACGCGTACATCGCGCAGCACACCAGCAACACCATCGACTCTCTCAACAACGAAAAGGGGTGGCACTCGTGGCACGGCTCCAATCCGCACCTGTACCTCTGGGTAACCCGACCGGTGGAAGCCAAGTGAAGCGTGCACTCGCGGCAGCCATCGCCGCAGTAGCGCTCCTCGGAGCGCTGTCGGCCTGCAGCTCACCCGAGCTCCCGCCGAAATCCACGGATCCCGTGGCTCTGACGAAGATCTACTTGGCCGCTGCGAAAGCGAAGAAGTGTGATGTCACGAAGGCACTCACGAGCAGCAGAACGTGGGCGTGGTGCACGAACCCGACGCTGCAGTCCTACACAGTTGCTAGCAAGGCCGAGGTCGTTCCGTTCAATCCTGGGCACAGGAAGGAGACCTGCGTCGCGACGACCGTCACGAGCAAGGCCTCCGGCGAGCAGGAGCCGATGAACGGCAAGCGGGAGTGGAGCTTTTGCTACACCAAGACCGGCGATGGGTGGCGCCTCACCGACCAAGGGCAGGGCTGATTCTCGAAGCGCGGGCGAGGGACGTGCGCCCGATGTGTCGACGGGTTGGCTACTTCTCTCACTCCGCTCGCGAGTCGTGGCGAGGCGAGGCCGACGTGTCACTCGAGCTGATCGAACATCTTGTCGCCGTTCCGGCGGCGCTCGGCGGTCTCGACAGCCGATCCCTTACCGCGCGCGTTCTACGATCGGAGCATGCCGGTGATCGCGTTCTACGGGGACTCCATCGTCACGGGTTGGCGAGGGATCAGCACGAGGAACAAACGGTGGACGACGATCGTGTCGGACCGTCTCGGCTGGTGCGAGTTGAACTTCGCAATGAACGGCGTTGGCTTCGTGCGACGCCGGGGAGCGGACCGCACCGACGACGGTGAGGCGCTCGGCCTCCTTTCCGATGTCCTCGCCTCTGGTGCAGACGGATGCGTGGTCGCGCTCGGTGGCAACGACTCGGTGATCGTTCTCGGCCGAGAGGACGAGGTGCGCGCAGCCGTCGCACGGGACCTGGAAGCGCTCGTGCAGCACTTCCCGGACGGTGCCCTCGCGGTGCTGGACCTGTACTCACCGTACGGGGCCGAATACCCGCCTGGATGGCGAGCCGTGCGGCAGATCCTGCAGGAACAGACGCTTCGGGTGGGCCTGCAACTGATCCCGGGACTCGCAACAGCGATCAAGCACGATGCTGCACTCCTCTGTCCCGACGGTGTGCACCCCAACGACGCCGGGCACGCGGCGCTTGCCGACAGCATCGAGCCGCACCTCAGCACCGCGCTGTCCCAGTAGAGATTCGCGCCCGCTGGTCCGCGGCCTCGAACGCCCCGGCTGATGCTGACAGGATGAGTTCGTGCAGATCGAGGAAGTGGACGAGCGGCACTACGGCACCGAAGGCGAGCGTGACACATTCGTCGTGCACTTCTTCCACGCGCTGAGCGGCGAGATGGTCGCGCCCGACTGGGACGCCACGAGTTGCTCGGTCAGTGTGATCCGCGTCACCGACGCGACGTACCGTGCGGCGTTTGCAGAGGCCCGGCGGATCGCCGCAGACGAGGTGTTGCCGACACTGTTCTCGGTGTCCCTCGAGACCGCGGAGCCGAGTGGTCCTGGGATCCTGCGACTGTTCGGCACCGACCTCAACATGGAGGGGCTCGAGCTCGAGCCCGATTCACACGCGGCGAAGCGGGAGATGTTCGCCGAGTTCTTCAGCCGCGACCGCACTGCGCGCGCGTGATCGGGGATCTGGAGCGCAACCACTGACGGACTGGAGGCCCGGTGCCAGCTGGCACCGTCCCTCCAGTCCGTCACGTGCCGCGCGCGATGAGCTGCTCATGGTGCAGCTGGAGTCGCCGTCCGCACCGCTGTGCAACGCGCTCACTGTGGGTGACGATCACGAACTTGCTTCCTGCTTGCTGCAGCCGGTCGAAGAGGGCGAGCACGTCGTCTTCGGTCGTCTCGTCCAGTGCGCCGGTGGGCTCATCGGCGAGGACGACGGCTGGGCGCTTCGCGATGGCCCGAGCGATCGCGACGCGCTGCGCTGGTTCGAACGCGCTCCGCGCTCCGCGCACGCTCGAGATCGTCGAGCGTCGCGGTCACCCACGCACTCTGACCCGTCCGGAGGTCATTGCCTTCCGCGGCGATGACACGTCGGCGAGCGTCGAACACCCCGATCAAGACCGTCAACAGCATGGCCAGCAGGAGCAGGCCCGCGATTGCCGTGATCTGTCGCTTCGTCACGTCGTTCCCCTCACGCAGCAGCAGGTGCGCTGAAGCTAGCCGTTAACAGGTCAGACGCAGATCGATCTGTCGAGCAAACGTGACCTCCGTCGCAACCCTCCTGCGGACGCCTGCCCGGGGATCTGCAGCGCGACCCGGAAGGACGGGAGGCCCGGTGCCAGCTGGCACCGGGCCTCCCGTCCGTCAGTCGCCCCTGTCAGGTGACCGCCCAGGTGGGCTCAGGCACGCGCTCGGCGTCGCAGGCTCCCGTCGGGGTCTCTTCGGAGATGAGCAGATCGATCGCGATGACACCGGTCGTGGTCGAACAGCCCCTGCTTCACGGCCGGATCGGACAGGAGTGCAGCCTGCTGCTGGATCGCCGCAGAAGCGTCGTTCTGCTTCAGGCGCCTTCCATCCGAAGGGCCGTGCTGGTGCCGTGACGCTCATCGCTCATCCGAGCGATGTCCTCGTCTGAACGAGGTGCTCTCCCGATCGACCGCACCGGTCTCGGACCTCGATCCGGCCGGTCAGAGCTTGACGGGGAAGGTGGCGAGCAGGGCGACGCCGGCGAGCGCGCCAGCGACGGCTGTGATCAACAGGACGTCTCGCAGTCGCTCGCGCAGTTCCCGTTGGGACAGGGCCGTGAGGAACAGGACGAGGGCGAAGAGGACGGTGAGGATGGAGTAGTTGTCCGCACGCTGGTTCATCTCGAGCGCCCGGGTGAAGCGTCCGTCAGCCCGCTCGGCGAGTGCGGCAGCGGTGGCGGTGCCTTCGGGGAAGTAGGACCGCTCGGCGAACGGTCCGGCCGCTGCTTTCCCGTCTGTCTGCCATGCCTCGAACGCGGTCCGGAGCTCCGGGGTGAACCGTTGCTCGACGTAGTCCCTGAGCACCGTGTCGTTGCGTGCATCAGCGAGGACCCACTGCACCCAGATCGTGAGGTCCCACTGCCGGGCGTCGCGCGCTTCAGAGGTCGCATCGGCGGCTTGCACCCGAGCGCTCGAGGCCTGGCTGAACGCGATCGACATCTCGCCGCTCCACTTCGATGCCTGGAACCCGCACCAGGCGGTGAGGACCGCGGTGATCGAGAGGATGAGGACGGTGATGAGCTCGCGGTTCGAGCGCCAACGTGTCCGGCGATCGGACTGCTCTGTACTGCTCATGCCTTCTGCTCCCGGCCGTCGGTCCGTTGAACGGACCACCACCTTCGTCGTGATGGGGGAGGCGCCCATCGCCCGGAGCGGGTGAACTCGGCGAGGACCTGGAGCGCAACCGCTGACGGACTGGAGGCACGGTGCCAGCTGGCGCCGCGCCTCCAGTCCGGCCGTCACCCCGCTGGGGCGGGGCGCCGGTACCGGCTGGTCATCTCGAGAAGCCGCGGATCCGCGCCAGTGTCACTCGGTGGGTCGCAGGCGACGCCGGCGACGCAGCACCAGCGTCCCGGTACCGGCCATCAGGAGCAGTGTCGCGAGCAACGCCGGTCCGACAGGCGACTCCGCTCCGGTCGCGGCCAGCGTTCCCGTCGCCGTCGCCGGGGTCGTCGGTGTGCCGGCACCCTGGGTCGCCGGTGTCACGGTCGGGGTCGGCGCGGGCTCCGCGGTGGGCGTCGCGGTCGGTCCTGGCGTGGCTGCAGCGATCAGCGGGCTCTCGGTCATCGCCGTGCCGGTCAGGCAGTGCTTGAGCTCGGTCTCCTTCACCCAGTTCGACCCTGCGGCGACTGCACGGCAACCGGAGGCGAACGCGATCTCCCGCTCGTTGTAGAGCATGCGCACGAGCGGTGTGTAGGCCCTTCCGGTAGCCGGGTCGATGCCTGCTCGTGCCACGACGTCCCACTGCACGTTCGCCGCCATCGGCGTCACCTGGGAGCCTCGCCACGGGTTGGTGGCGTCGTCGTAGACGTCGGCGTCCGAGGTCGGAGCAGCGTTGTCGGGCGCGGCGACGGTGGATCCGGGCAGACGCAGCAGCGCAGCGAACGGGATGATCGTCTCGGCGTGCGCGAAGCGGAAGGTCGCGACCACGTCACCACCAGCGACGCGGGCGTCGATCGTGGCGAAGAAGTCGTCGAGCAGGGGCTCGGCGATCGAGTAGGTCTCGTCGTGCCCGGCGAGGCTCGGGCCCTTCTCGTAGAAGTCCTCGGCGTCGAGCAGGTACGCGAACCACTCGGCATCGGCCGGCCGGCCAGCGAAGTACTGGGCGAAGTCGAACGCGTGCGGAGCGACGTTCTCCTGTTGCATGTCGGCCGCGATGATGTACAGGTTGTACAGCGACATCGCCGCATCGACGGTGCTCTTGATCGACTTCTTCGGGTCGCCGCAGGCATCGGGATCGGCCTTGGTGTCGGCGCCGGGCGCACACGCCACCGGGCCGCCCTTGGAGCCGTCGGCGGTGTTGTACCAGACGTGCGCCTTGTCCGTGCCGATCGCGGCGATGAACCCGGGCGTGAAGATGCCGGAGAGCAGGTCCTGCGCCGCCTCGACCGATCGCGGTTTCGCCTCGATGTACTGCAAGGCCGCCGCGATCGTGCCGCCGTCACCGGTCTGTGCGGCGACGTAGTCCTGGTACGCCTGGGCGCGCTGGCGCTCGGGCGATCCCTCGGCCTTGTCGGTGCCGTCCGGGTTCTCGACGTCGTGGAAGTAGAGCAGGTCAGGGCGCGGTTCGAGCTTGACACCCGGGGCCCCGAAGCCCCGCAAGAAGTTCTCGCCCGACTCCGTGGCGCGAGACTCGCCCGACGTCTCGGCGACCACTCGCCCGCCCGTCTTCGCCGCAGCTGCGAACAGCTGCTTGTTGCGCTGCGCGGCTCGCGCCCCGATGCCCTGGTGCTGGGCGGCGCCCTGACCGGTGAGCATGCCGTAACCGTTCGCGACGTTCGCCGCGGTGATGGCATCGAGGTTCGCGGAGAACTCCTTCCCGATCTCCGGCGTCAGGAACCCGTTCTCGGCCTGCGCGGTCGCGGCGAGACGGTGCAGCAGCGCGTCGTACTTGTACGCGGAGAGCCCCCGGGATCCGTGGCGGGCGACCGACTCCGTGGCGACGGGTGCGTAGCCCGTCGGTGCCGACGAGTAGGCGTCGATGTCCGACTGGGTGGGGGCGATGTACGGCTGCTTGCTGCTGTAGAAGCTGGCCTCGGCGGCGTGTGCCGGTGCTCCGAGCATCAGCGAGGCGAGGGCAGCGACGGCGATGCAGGACAGTGCGGTGCGGGTGTTCATGGAGCCTCCGGTATCGGGACCTCGGGCGGCGGTCCGACAAGCAGAGGTAGCGGCAGCGGGTGAACAGCCCTTGACCTGGGGGTGACCGGACGGTGCTGCCGGGCACGGCGGCGCGCGTGCGATGCGACGACAGGAGCGCAGGCCCTGGACGCGTGCCGCTGACGGACTGGAGGCCCGGTGCCAGCTGGCACCGGGCCTCCAGTCCGTCAGATGCGGGCCACCGAGACCTGCCTAGCTGTGCCCGGATCGTCGGGTCAGCTTCGAGCTGACGACGCCGTAGAGCAGCCAGGCGACGACAACGACGAGTGCGACCGTGCCGTACATCGCTGGCAGGGCGCCCTGCACCAAGAACGGCACGAGCAAGAGACTGACCAGGCCGAGGACGGCCAAGGTGATCTTGTAGCTGCGAGGAGACATCAGACCTTCCTTCCTTGCACTGGCTGGCGCCCTTGTCGAGGACGAACGGGTTCCACCCCGAGAGCGGGGTTCCGGAGAGCCCGTACCCATCATCGGATGGTGACGACGAGCTTGCCTGACCGGGTCCCGTCCTCCATGTCGCGGTGGGCCTGCACGATCCCCTCGAGCGGGTACACCTTCGCGATCGGGACCTGCACGGTGCCGGCTGCGACGGTGTCGAGGAACGCCTGCAGCACCGATGCCGGCAGGTCGCTCGCTTCGCCGGAGTACGCGGTGAGGCGCACCCCGTTGGGGATCACCGCCATCGGGTAGAAGTCGGGGATGGTCCAGACGTCGGAGAGCATCCCGCTGAACGACACGGTGCCGTGGACGGCTGTCGCCCGGAGCGTGTCGGGCAGCGTGTCGGTGCCGATCAACTCGACCGCTCCGTTGACGCCGTCCGGCACGATTCGACGGACCGCGTCGGCGATCATGCCCGAGTCCACCACGACGTGGTCCGCACCAGTGGCGTGCAGTCGCTCGGTGCGGTCCGGGTTGCGCGTGGTGGCGATGACGGTCATGCCCTGCTGCTTCGCCAGCACGATGCACGCCAGGCCGATCGACGAAGTGCCACCGCGGATCAGGATCGTGTCGCCCCGGCGGGCACCGACGCCCACGGTGAGCGACCCGTGTGCGGTCTGCAGCATCTCGGGGACGGCGCCGAGCACGGACCAGTCGAGGCCGCTCCGGAACGGCACGACGCTGCTGGCCGGAACGACGGTGTACTCGGCGTAGCCCCCGTCGAAGTCGCGACCCATCCCGCCCATCAGCCCGGCTACTTGGGTACCGGCGGGGAACTCTCCACCTGGGGCTGCCTCCACGGTCCCGACGGCTTCGATCCCGGGCACCCGTGGGAAGGTCCCGAAATGGCCCATGCCGCGGCGGAAGTGCAGCTCGGACCGGTTGAGCCCGAACGCTTCTACACGGATCAGCACCTGGCCCGGGCCTGGGATCGGGATCGGCAGCTCACGGAGGTGCAACACGTCGGGCCCACCGGGTGCGTCGATCACGACGGCCCGCATGGTGGCCGTCATCGCCTTGCCTCCAACGTCGACTGCAGGCGCTCGAGTGCCGCGACACCATCCGCGATCGCCGCGGCATCGGCATCCGAGAGCACGGCGTCCAGCGCTTGGTCGAACCGCTCGTCCGCGAGGGCGAAGGCGTCTCTCCCCTGGGGTGAGAGCACACTGCGGACGCTGCGCCGATCGTCCGGGTCCGTCGCACGCTCGAGGAAGCCATCGGCGGCGAGCCGGTCGAGCAAACGGCTGGCTGCAGCGATCGACGTCCCGACGCCGGTCGCGACGTCCTGCACCCGGGCGCCCGATGGGGCTGCCTGGACGATCCGCAACACTTCCAGTCGGGCCAGGCTCAGCACACCCTCGCCCCGCATCCGCTTCTCGACCGCGTTCCACACGTCGGTCTCGTGCCGCACCAGCGCGGCGAAGTACTCGTGCAGACGCGCCGCTCGCCCAGTCCGGTCATCCGGGGCGTCGATTCCAGGGAGGGGGGCGAGGTCCGTGCTCATGCTTCGACTCTACGGCATCTACTTGCTATGTAAAGTAGTTGTCCATGACCACAGACACACGCCTCTCGTTCCTGCGATTCGTCGAATTCATCAACAGCGCCGACCCGTCCATCGGTGAGACGGTCATCGCACCGGAAGCGGCGTTCTTGACGCCGTTCTCGCCCGAGCCGCTGCGCGGGCTGCCGGGGTACCTGCAGATCCTGACGATCATGCGGGGCGCGTTCTCTGACATCCAGTGGAGCATCGACCGGATCGTCGTCGAGGGCGACACGGTCGCAGCACGTTTCGAACTCCGCGGCACGCACGACGGCGAGTTCCTCGGTGTCCCCGCTACGGGGAGGACGGTGGTCGCGAACGCGAGCAACTTCTATCGTTTCGACGAGGGACTGATCGTCGACGAGGTCGGCCAGCCTGACGTGCTCAGCATCCTCGGGCAGATCGGGGCGCTCCCGCCGGCACTCGGCTGAACGGTCACCGTTGAACGCCCTCGAGGACCCACCCGTTGTCGCAGATGCGCATCGGGGGGAGTGAGTGACCTGGAACCGTGGATGCTGCTCGGGTTCGGCGAGGACGTGCCCTGATCGCCACGGTGATGCGCGCGCAGCCTCGGGCGGCAGCGGCGTCCGTTGGCAAGGTGCATGGATGCAGACCGAGGACGCTTGGCAGATCGCAACCCATTTCCGTCACCGACGCTGTTCGCGGTGTCACTCGAGACCAGCGGGCCGAATGGCCCGGGGATCCTGCGGCTGTTCGGCCCAGACCTCAACACAAAAGGGCAGCGAGCTCGAACCTGGCTCGCTCGCGGCGAAACGAAAGGAGTTCGGTGAGTTCTCCAGTCGAGGCGGCACCGCGGTCGAGTGATCGGGCGTGACCTGCGGTCACCGTCGGGCGAGGAGGAACGCCGCCGTCGACGGACTAGAGGTGGCCCGGCACGTGCGTCGCTCCGATACCGCGCGCGGTTCGTAGGGAGTTGGGTGGGAGGATGCAATCCCGCGTTCCGCCTCGTGTGCTCGGCCTTGCGTTCGGCCTCGGGGCTCTGGTCGCGGGGCTCGTGATCGCGCTCCTCGGTGCGGGCGTCCAGTACGTCGGGCTCGTGGCCGGAGGGCTGGTCATCGCGACGATGGGGTTGCTGGCTGCGAGCGTCGGAGCGATCGGCTTCGCACTCCACGGGTCTGCCCGATCCGAGCGTGACCGGTCGAAGCGAACCTGAGACGCTGGCAGGCTCATTCGGTGGTCGATCCGTTACCGAACGGCGATCGTCCTGAGTGGTGAGCACAACGCCACGACGACGGCGCCGGCGAACGAGACCGTTCCCCCGACGCGTCCCTGTCTGGGTGGCCGATCGGCCAGCGAGACCCCCGGTGGTCGGCCGGGAAACCTCGACGGCGTCTACCCGCGGAGCCGGTCCGCGGCATCCGACGCGGCACCGACCATGCGGCGGATGAACGCGGCGTGGTGCTCGAGCTCTGCTGCAGGCACCTCTTGCAGGGCGGCAGCGATCTCGGCGGTCGACCGCTCCGTGAACGCCCGCGCGCGTTCCCGCGCAGCCGGTGTCGGACGGAGCGTCACCCGGCGCCGGTCGGTGTGCTCGCGGCTGCGTGCGAGCAGACCGGCCGCTTCCAAGCGGTTCAGCAGCACCGTCACGGAGCCGGAGGTCATGCCGATCCGCTGCCCGAGCCGTGCGGGCGACAGCGGGTCCCCGGACGAGTCGGCCCAGAGCACCTGTCCGAGGGCGTTCGCGTCCGTGGTCGGCAGGTCGAGCCACGAGGACATCAGCTGATTGAGCTCGGCGAACGCCACGGCCCACGTCTGGAGCGCTTCCATCACCTCGACCTGGGGTGCGTCCCACTCCATCTCGAACACGTCGTCCATCTGATTCCTTTACTGTGTAGTATCTTTACTGTAAAGCTCGCAACGGAGGAACACCATGGCAAACCGCACCGCTGTCATCTCAGGAGCCAGTATCGCTGGCCTGTCGACCGCCTACTGGCTCCGCCGGACCGGATGGGACGTGACCGTCATCGAACGCGCCGCTGCGTTCCGTGACGGCGGACAGAACGTCGATGTTCGAGGCGTCGCGCGCGACGTGCTCCGCAAGATGGGCTTGTTCGACGCCGTGAAGGCACGGAACACCACCGAGACGGGTACCGTCCTCGTCGACGGGCGAGGGGCCGTCACCGCCGAACTGCCCTCCGACGGGGCCGGCGGTGCGACAGCGGAACTCGAGATCCTGCGCGGCGACCTCGCTCGGACGATCCTCGACAACCTGCCGCCCGGCGTCTCCTTCGTCTACGGGGACACCGTGTCGGACGTCGATGACGACGCTGCGGGAGTCACCGTGACGACCGCGAAGGGGCAGCGCCTCCGCGCGGACCTGTTCGTGATCGCCGAGGGTGTGCGGTCCCGGAGCCGTGCGATGGTCTTCGACGAGGACGACGTCGACCAGCGCGACCTCGACGTCACCATGGTCTTCGGGACCATCCCGCGGACCGACGGCGATGACGACCGGTGGCGGTGGCACAACGCCGTCCGCGGACGCCAGGTCCACCTGCGACCCGACCCGTACGGCACCACGCGCGCGATCCTCGCCTACTCTCCCGGGGACGACGTCATCGGTCTGACTCGTGAGCAGACACTGGCGGCGGTGCGGCGCAGGTACGACGGAGTCGGGTGGGAGGCGCCGCGGGTCCTGGACGCGCTCGACACGTCCCCGGACGTCTACATCGACCAGCTCCAGCAGATCCGGATGCGGACCTGGCACCGCGGCCACGTCGTGATGGCCGGTGACGCCGGATGGTGCGTCACGCCGATGGGTGGCGGCGGTGCCTCGCTCGCGCTCACCGCCGGGTACGTGCTGGCCGCAGAGCTCGCAGACGCGACGAAGGACCAGGAGGCAGCGCTGACCGCGTACGAGAAGTGGATGCGCCCGCTGGTCGATGATGTGCAGGACCTCCCTCGCGGACTCAAGGCCCTGGCGTACCCGCAGTCCCGACTCGCGCTCGCGCTCCGCGGGCTCCTGAACAAGGTGCTGATGTCACGGCCGCTCCGACCAGTCGCCATGAAGCTCACCCAGGTCGCCGAGACCGATCGCGAGTTGCCGGTCCTCCTCGATCGCTGAGTCCTCAGCGCGGGACGGGGCGCGCTCACCGCGCGTGACGTGCGGCAAGCTGGGGAATGGCCGACACAGCCCCTGGGACCGTCCACTTCCACCAGAAGCACCACGAAGCGATCGTCCGCGGCGAGAAGGTCACCACCGTGCGGTGGAACGAGTCCGTGCAGGTCGGCGAGGCGATGTTCGTCTTCGACGATCACCCGACCGCCGAACCGGTGGCCGGCACGATCACCGCCGTGCACCGGTACCGGCTCGACACCCTCACGGCAGAACAGGCGCATCAGCCGCCGGAGACGGACATGCGGCGCTTCGGCCAGCAGCTCCGTGAGAACTACTACCCCGAGATGCCGGACGATGCGGTCGTCGAGGTGGCCGAACTCACGACCGGGCCGTCTCAGTAGTCGCAGCCCGACCTCGACGTGGTGACGCGTGAGTTCACGCTCGTCGGGGTGAACCCCGCCCTCGACCAGTTCGCGGAGCTGGCCGACGAGCTGCGGGTCCGTGCTGAAGAGCAGACAGCACGACACGGCCGCACGCTGGCGGACGTGCCGAAGGCTGCGTGAAGCCCGGCTCCTACGAGGCGAGCATCTGCGCCACCACGGCGTACAGCTCCTCGGGGCGGCCGGCGAGCATCTGCTTGATCAACGCGGTCTGCTCGTCGACGACGACCTCGTAGTCGCCGCGCTCGACCCCGTCCAGGGTCGCGCGCGCCACGTCCGCCGGGTCGGTCTTGGCCATCGAGATCCCCGCGGTCATGTCGGTGTCGGCCACTCCGAGGTGCACGGACATCACCGTGGTTCCTTGGCCGGCCAGCTCGTGACGCAACGCGTTGCCCATGTTCCACAGGGCGGCCTTCGACACCGCGTAGGCGGAGGCTCCGGGCATGGCGAGCCACGAGGCACCCGAGGCGATGTTCACGATGCCCCCACCGCCGTTCGCCGCCAGGACCGGCGCGAACGCGCGGATCACGGACAGGGTGCCCCAGACGTTCGTGTCCATGTCGGCGTGCGCTGCATCGAGATCGCCCAGCAGGGTCGCCGTGGTCGCGATCCCGGCGTTGTTGATCAACAGATCGACGTCGGTGGCGACCGCGGCGGCCGCTGCGACCGACGAGGGGGAGGTGATGTCGAGGGCGAGGCGCTCGACGCCCTCGAGGTCGATCAGTTCAGGGCGTCGGGCGGTGGCGTAGACCTTCGCCCCGCGTGCGATCAGCTGTGCGGCGAGGTGGCGTCCGATACCGCGGTTCGTGCCGGTGACGAGGGCAGTGGCTCCAGAGAGGTTCATGCCGCTACGGTAGAACCTGACGTCAACGTGAGAATCAAGCCCGAGGGACAGAACGATGCGGATCGGTGAACTCGCAGAACGGGCCGGCGTCAGCGTCCGGTCGCTGCGGTACTACGAGGAACAGGGCCTCCTCGAGTCCGAGCGGACCACGGGCGGACACCGGGAGTACCGCGAGCCCGATGTCGCGCGGGTGCGCTTCATGCAGATGCTCTACGCGGCGGGCATGCCGAGTCGTCGGATCGTCGAGATCCTGCCCTTCCTCGACACCGGGGTCGCGACGCGGACGATGCTCGACCACTTCGACGAGGAGAGCGATCGCATCCGACGCCAGATCGAGGCCCTCGGTGCCACCCACGACCGCCTCGCGCGGCTCCGCGACATCGCGGCGGAGTCCGTCGCGGGGCGGCCGCCGGAGGAGTGCCGCTCGTCGGCGAACGCCGCCGCCGCCTGAGCACCCCCGACTAGCTGGCGGCGGGCCTGCTGAACAGGTTGACGACGTTGCCGTCCGGGTCGCGGACCAGTGCGGAGCGGTTGCCCCACGGCATCGTGGTCGGTTCGAGGACGACGTCGTCGCTGCTGAGCTGCAGTCCGGCGAACTCGCCGTCGACGTCGGCGACCTCGAACTCGATGAGCACGGAACGGTTCGTCGCGGGCGTCAGCGCGCCGCCGAGCATGGCGACCGTGGCGGTGCTGGCGATCGCGAGGGTCCCACCCGTGCCGCTGAACTGCGCGAAGACCGGTGCGGGGCGCTCGGCCGGCTGGCCGGTGATCCGCTTGTAGAAGGCGACCATGCCTTCGAGGTCGTCGGTGATGATGCGGACGGATGCGAACGACATGGGGTTCCTCACGGTGGTGCTGCTGACTCGGAGCGACCAGCTTCACCGGCCGTCGCGACACCGTCCTGTCGGTGTTTCCGGAAACCGACGGCGCAGCTACCCGTCGAGGACCGGCCGGAGTCGTCCGTACTGGATCGCGAGGTCCTCGGATCGCAGGACGCGCTGCGCGGGCCGCTCGTCGGTGACCTCGACGGACAGCATCCGGTCGCCCCGGAACGCCCGCACTCCGACGCGCATCCGGCACCAGGCGATCAGGTACCACTGACCGTCCTTCCCGATCGACCCCAGCGGTTCGACGTCCCGGACGGACTCCGCTCCGTCGGCGTCCCGGTACCGGAGTCGCACGACTCGATCCGCGCGCAGGGCCGCCGCGAACTCGGCCGGGACGACCGTGTCCTCGTCGTCCTCCAGGAAGTGCACCCGGGAGGCCAACGCGCTGGCTCGTGCGGCATCCCCGGCGGGCATCACCGCGAGCGTCTTCCTGGCCGCGGTGTGCGCCGCGTGCCGGAACGGACTGCGCCCCAGCGAGCCGAGCCCGATCAGCACCGCGAGGGCTTCATCCGGCGTGAAGCCCGCCGGACCGAGCGTCGCGGACGCGTCGATGACGTACCCACCCGTCCGGCCGGGCTCCGCCCAGATGGGCACACCCGACTGCTGCAACGCGGAGATGTCCCGTTCGATGGTCCGGACCGACACCTCGAACCGCTCCGAGAGACGACGCGCGCTCCGCGGTTGCGGGGAGACGGCGCGCAACTCCTCCACGAGGCCGTAGAGCCGATCGGTGCGATTCACCTGGCCATCTTCGCTGTCGTGCCGAGGGTTCCGTCAGATCCACGCCGTCTCGTCTGCCACGTGCTCGTGGGGCTCGCATCCGTCCGCCTAGGCTGCGGGGGTGTCTGCAGCCCTGACCGTCGAACTCCTCCGGACGTTCGGCGTTGCGATCGAACGCGGGTTGTCCGAACGGGAACTGGCCCGGGCCGAGCGTCGGTACGGCGTCCGGTTCGGCGCGGACCACCGAGCCCTGCTCTCCCTCGCAGTGCCGAGCGGGGACGGCTGGTTCGACTGGCGCGCTCGGAACGACGAACGGCTGCGACGGGCGATCCGGTGGCCGGTCGAGGGCGTCCTGTTCGACGTCCGTCACGACGCCTTCTGGCCCGGGTCGTGGGGCGAGCGACCCAGCGATGAGTCGCAGCGTCTCGAGGTGGCCGAGCGGCACCTGCTGCAGTGGCCGCAGCTGGTGCCGTTGTACTCGCACCGCTACCTGCCTGCCGCGCCGGTCGGCAGCGGGGCGCCCGTCTTCTCGGTGTACCAGACGGACGTGGTCATCTACGGCGATGATCTCGTCGACTACGTCAAGCGAGAGTTCCGGCCGGATCGTACCGAGCGGGAGACCAGCGTCGGGATGCACGACCTGGAGCCGTGGACGCTGCTCGCCTTCGGCGAGGACGTCCCCTGAACACAACGAGCGGATCCGGCTGCCGGCGCTTCTGAACGCAACGGCTGACGGACTGGAGGCACG
>NZ_MJGL01000005.1:1930-2332 GCF_001864855.1 Curtobacterium sp. MCBA15_005 | reverse complement strand
CACCGTGCCTCCAGTCCGTCCCGGGGTCGCGCCCAGGGCGTGTCAGGACTCCGACAGGAATCCGGCGCGCAGCGTGAGGGCTCCGTCAGGGAAGCGCTCGCGCCGTCGGCGGTCCGGCATGATCGGCAGGTTGCCCGCACGCACCACGGAACCAGGAGGACACCGGTGGCCCTCATCGACAACGGCATCTACGTCAACGGAACGCGGACGGACTCGCCCGCGGACCTCGGGCGCACGGACGAAGCGCTCGACGCCGCCGGGAGGGGCGCGATGGCCTGGATCGGGCTGTTCCGACCGACCGCCAACGAACTGGCCTCCGTCGCCGACGAGTTCGGGTTGCACCCGCTCGCCGTTGAGGACGCGCACAAGGGGCACCAGCGGGCGAAGCTCGAGCGCTACGGC
>NZ_MJGL01000005.1:890-1239 GCF_001864855.1 Curtobacterium sp. MCBA15_005 | reverse complement strand
GCTACGGCGACACCCTGTTCGTGGTGCTGCGACCCGCCTGGTACGACGAGGACGAGGAGACGGTCGAGTTCGGTGAGGTGCACCTGTTCACCGGGCGCGACTTCGTCGTCACCGTCCGGCAGGCGGAACGGCCGAACCTCGCCGACGTGCGGAAGCGACTCGAAGCCGACCCGGACGCCCTGGGGCGCGGGTCCGAGGCGGTGCTCTGCGCGGTCCTCGACGAGGTCATCGACAGCTACGCCCCCGTCGTCGCCGGGCTGCAGGACGACATCGACGACATCGAGGACGACCTGTTCGACGGCGACGTCGACCCGGCGTCCTCACGGCGGATCTACCAGCTGCTCAGCGA
>NZ_MJGL01000005.1:0-146 GCF_001864855.1 Curtobacterium sp. MCBA15_005 | reverse complement strand
ACCAGCTGCTCAGCGAGGTCATCGGGTTCCAGCGTGCCATCGGCCCGCTGCCCGGGATGCTCAACGCGTTGCTGCGGGGTGCCGAGAAGTACGGCACGGACACCGAGGTGCAGAACCAGCTCCGGAACGTCCTCGACCACGCGATC
>NZ_MJGL01000004.1:45583-45727 GCF_001864855.1 Curtobacterium sp. MCBA15_005 | reverse complement strand
CTGGACCGGCGCGGACGTCGCGCCGTGGATCGCCGCGTCCATCGCCCTGCTCGCAGCCGGCGGCACCCTGATCACCCTGCGGGCCCGTCGTGCCCGCCGCGACCGCACCGGAGCCTCCGCATGACCGCCACGAAGCAGGCCGCC
>NZ_MJGL01000004.1:44352-44890 GCF_001864855.1 Curtobacterium sp. MCBA15_005 | reverse complement strand
CGCCAGCAAGCAGGCCGCCAGCAAGAAGCGCACCACCGTCGCTGGCGCCGCACTCATCGCCCTCGTCGGCACCGTCCTCGCCGCGACCCCGGCGATCACTGCCGCCGCAGCACCCGCGGCCGTCGACGCCAGCCCCGCCGCCATGCTCGCGCCGTACTACACGGACCTCGACCTGACCGGCGACGACCAGGTCACGAAGTCCGACCTTGAGGTGCTCACCGACCACCTGGGCACGACGAGTGCCAGTGACGACTGGGCGACGGTCAGCGCCGCGGACACCGACGCCGACGGCACGATCACCGTCGCGGACCTCGCGGCGCTGTCCCAGCGGATGATCTACGACGACGGCCCGTTCACGCTCGTCGAGGCGTCCACCATCGACATGCAGGCCGCCATGAACGCCGGGGTCACCACCTCGGTCGCCATCACGCAGGACTACCTCGACCGCATCGCCGCGTACGACCGCACCAAGGTCGACACCGCGTCGACCGGGCGCGCGCTCAACTCGATCGTCACCACCAACGCCGACGCCCTGGCC
>NZ_MJGL01000004.1:43118-43642 GCF_001864855.1 Curtobacterium sp. MCBA15_005 | reverse complement strand
CGCCGAGCGCGCCGAGCACGGGATGACGAGCATGCTGCTCGGCGTGCCGATCGCGGTGAAGGACAACTACGACACGAAGGACATGCCGACCACCGGTGGCTGCGGCTGCTGGGACGACAACCAGACCGACACCGACGCCGCCATGGTCACCGGCCTCCGCGACGCCGGCGCCGTGATCCTGGCGAAGGCCAGCCTCGACGAGTTCGCCTTCGGCTTCGTCTCCGAGTTCTCGTCGAACCAGCCCGCGGGCTCGTCGCTCCTGGTCGCCAGCCCGTACAACACGGCGCAGACGGCCGGTGGCTCGAGCGGCGGCACCGGTGCGGCGATCTCCGCGAACCTCGCGGGCATCGGCTTCGGCACCGACACCGGCGGGTCGATCCGCGTGCCGTCGACGTACAACCAGCTCGTCGGCATCCGGCCCACGGTCGGCCTGACCAGCCGTGACGGGATCATCCCACTCGCCCTGTCGCAGGACACCGGCGGCCCGATCACCCGCTCGGTGACCGACGCGGCGGTCGCGCTCG
>NZ_MJGL01000004.1:41587-42429 GCF_001864855.1 Curtobacterium sp. MCBA15_005 | reverse complement strand
CGACGCGGCGGTCGCGCTCGACGCCGTCACCGGCGTGGACGCGGCGGACCCGGCGACGGCTGCGCAGGCCGGCAAGGTGCCGACGTCGTACACGTCGTCGCTCGACGCCGACTCCCTGCAGGGCTCCCGCATCGGCTACGTGACGAGCATGGTCGGCACGAACGCCACGACGAAGCGCCTGTTCGAGGCCTCCGTCGCGAAGCTCGAGGCCGCTGGTGCCACCGTCGTCCCGATCACCGCGACGACGGCCTTCAACCGGGTCCTGTCCGAGGGCAGCGGCAGCACGAACGAGTTCAAGCACGACCTGGACGAGTACGTGGCGAAGCACCTCGACCCCGACGTCGCCGCTCGCTCGCTGCAGGGCATCCTGGCCTCGGGCGAGTACGTGCCGAGCCGCAAGAGCACCTACCAGTCGCGCGACCTGATCACCGACGCGCAGTACCAGGCGTGGGCCGGACCGACGGGCTCGCACACGACGCAGCTCGCCACCGGCAAGCAGCTCGTGACGCAGATGCTCGACGACCAGGACCTCGACGCGCTCGTCTACCCGTCGGGCACGCCGTACGGCACGCAGTCGACGAACATGCGCCTCAGCCCGAACACCGGCATGCCGGCGATCACCGTCCCAATGGGCCAGGCGACCGCTGCCGACAACACGATCACCGGTGCCGGCGTGAACCTGGAGTTCCTCGGCCGCTCGTTCGACGAGAGCACGGTCATCGGCCTCGGCTACGCCTTCGAGCAGGAGACGCACGCGCGCACCACGCCCGCGCTGTACCCGGCGCTCGGTTGAGCTGAGCGGGTCGCGTGACGCGACCACGGGATGGACGGGAGGCCCGGTG
>NZ_MJGL01000004.1:0-40964 GCF_001864855.1 Curtobacterium sp. MCBA15_005 | reverse complement strand
GGCACCGGGCCTCCCGTCTGCACTGGGCTCAGTTCAGGGTCGGGGTGTCCTCCGGCACGACGCCGTCCGCGTACAGGTCGGTCGCCAGGTCGCGGAGCGCGCGCAGCGCGACCCGCTGCGTGAGCGGGCCGTACGAGATGCGGGCGACGCCCAGCGCCTCGTACTCCGCGGCTGGAAGGGCGCCGGGCAGGCCGATGACCGAGAGCTTGCCGCGGCCGAGACCTGCGACGAGCCGCTCGACCACGGAGCGCTCGATCGCGCCGGGCACGAAGACCAGGGCGGCGCCGTTGTCCAGGAACGCCTTGCCGCGGGCGATCGCGTCCTCGATGCTCTCGTCGATCGGGCGGTCGCCGCCGCGCACGATCGCGTCGGTGCGGGCGTTCAGCTGGAAGTCGACGCCCTCGGCCTGTGCCGCAGCGGTGATCGCGGCGACGCGGGCGACGGCCTCGTCGAAGGGCCGCAGCCGGTCCTCGACGTTGGCGCCGACGATGCCCGAGCCGATGGCGCGGCGGATCGTTTCGGCGGGGTCCTCGTAGCCGTCGTCCAGGTCGGCGGTGACCGGCAGGTCCGTGGCGGCGGCGACGACCGCTGCCCCGGACAGGGCGAGGTCGAGGGGCATGCCGCCGTCCTCGTACCCGTACGACGCGGCGATCGAGTGCCCGGCGGTGGCGATCGCCTTCGTGCCGGGCAGTTCGCTGACGACCTTGGCGGTGATCGCGTCCCACACGTTCACGACGCGCAGGATCTCGGGTGCTTCGTGCAGCTGCTTGAGGGTGACGGCCTTGTCGGCGGTGCTCGTGCTCATGCTGCCGACAGTAGGCCGACGGGGCGGCCCCCGGCCGCGAGCCCACCCGAAGACGACGTGGGATGACGTCGGGAGTCGCGCCGGGCCTCCTGGCAGGGGCATGCTGGGACGCATGGCGAGCGACGAGCAGGACCCGGTCGGCACGCTCCGCGGGGTCCGGACGAGCATCAAGTGGACGCGGTACGCGCCCGACGTGCTGCCCCTGTTCGTCGCCGAGATGGACCACGACGTCGCGCCGGCGATCCGGCAGGCCCTGATCGAGCGGGTCTCGCAGTCCGACCTCGGGTACCTCGACGGCCCCGGGCCGCTCGCTCCGGCCTTCGCGCAGTTCGCGCTGGACCGCTGGGGCTGGGAGATCGACCCGTCGCGGATCCACCTGGCCACCGACGTCAGCGTCGGGATCGTCGAATCGCTGCGGCTCGCGCTGCCCGACGGCGGCCGCGTCGCGATCACGCCGCCGGTGTACCCGCCGTTCTTCGAGCTCGTGGAAGAGGCTCGATGTCAGGTCGAGGAGGTCCCGCTGCTCGAGCAGTGGGGGCAGTACCGGCTCGACCTCGAGGGCCTCGAGCGGGCGTTCGCCGACGGGGTCGGCGTCTTCCTGCTCTGCAACCCGCACAATCCCGTCGGACTCGTGCACGACCGGGCCGACCTCGTGGCGATCGCCGAACTGGCCGCGAAGTACGACGTCCTCGTCATCAGCGACGAGATCCACGCGCCCCTGACCCACCCCGGCGTGCAGTTCACCCCGTTCGCCGCCGTCGCCGAGCCGCTCGGTGCCCGCAGCGTGTGCGTGACCTCGGCGAGCAAGGGGTGGAACCTCGCCGGTGTGAAGTGCTCGGTCATCGTCGCCGGCGATCCCCGGACCGCCGCGCTCCTCGACACCCTGTGGGAGGAGGTCGCCTGCCGCACGAGCATCCTCGGGCTGCACGCGAACCTGGCGGCGTTCACCCTGGCGACGGACTGGCTCGACGACGTCGTGGCGCGCATCGTGGCGAACGACCGGCTGCTCGCCAAGCTGCTCGCCGAGCACCTGCCCGGGGTCGTCTACACGCGGCCGCGCGCCGGGTACCTGGCGTGGCTCGACTTCCGCGGCATCGGCCTCGGCGACGACCCCGCGGTGCCGCTGCGGGAGCACGCGTACGTCGCGCTCAACTCCGGGCTCGGGTTCGGGTCCGAGGGGCGCGGGTTCGTCCGGCTCAACCTGGCGTGCTCACCGGAGACCCTGCGCGAGGCCGTGTTCCGGATCGCCGCGGCGTACCCGTCGAGTGCGCAGGAGGGGCTGGTCTGGCACGTCGCCTGACCTGCTCCTGACCCGCGCCTGACCGGCGCGTGCCGGCGACGCGGCTGGAAGGCTCGTCCTCCACAACTCGCCCTGGCTGAAATCTGTTCACAGATCGCGTTGAGTCTCCTGGATCGCGCTCCGCGGACCGCCACGGTCGGTGCATGCAGAGATCCGATCCGACAGTGTCCAATCGAGATAGGCAGGATTGCCTAGTCAAAGTTGGCCAGCTACGGTAAAGCGCACGGAGTTGCTCCGCCGGCTCGCTCGGAAGGCTGCCGAGAACGACGTCGAGTTCGTGTTCCACCGCCACGGCGGGAGCCACGACCTGTTCCGCTTCGGTCGGAACACGGTCGTCGTTCCGAGGCACCGAGAGGTGGAGGAGATGACGGCGCGCGGCATCCTCCGTGACTGCGACCGACGAGGAGATGGGCGACGATGAGCCGACACACGGTGCGCGCGGAGCGCGGCAAGAAGTACTGGGTGATCTGGATCGACGGCGTCATCCGGACGCAGGCGAAGCGCGAACGAGAGATCGAGCTGATGGCTCGCGACTGGCTCTCGTTGATGAACGACGACCGCGATCCGGAGTCCTTCGAACTCGTCGTCGAGGTGGCGATGCCCGAAGCGGCGCAGGCGCACCTGGACCGTGCGGTCGCGCTCCGCGAGGAGTCCGAGCGCGCACGCGTCGAGGCAGCGAAGGAGACCGCCGCCGCGGTGCTGGTGCTGCACGAGTGCGGGCTCACGGTGCGTGAGATCGGACCGCTGCTGCACGTCTCGCACCAGCGAGCACAACAGCTGGTCGCCGCCGCTCGCTGACCGCCCGGGTCATCGAGCCCGCCGGGGTCAGGCCACGTACTGGTTGCGGCCGACGACGCGGATGCGCAGGTCGTCGTCACGGTCCATCGCGAGGAGCTCGCGGGCCACGAACCCGACGGACGGCCACCGGGACACCTCGGTCACCATGAAGCCGTCGATGAAGACCTGCCACGCGCCGGCCTCGCGGACCGCCTGCACCTCGTACGTCGCCATGCCGCGAGCGTACCGGGACCGGGCCGCCGTCAGCGCTGATTGAACGTCAGCGCGGGTCCAAGGTCAGTGCAGGTCGAGGGTCATGTGCACGTCGGCCCGGACGTAGGGGCTCGGGGCGACCTCGTCCTCGCGCAGGTGCCGGAAGCCGAACGCCTCGTACAGGTGCACGGCGCTGGTGAGCTGCGCGTTGCTCTCCAGGTCGATGCGGTGTGCACCGAGTTCGCGTGCCCGGTCGAGCGCCGAGGTGATGAGCTTCCGCCCGGTGCCGTGCCCCTGGTGGTCGGGGGAGACGGCCATCTTCACGAGCTCGAACACGCCGGGGGTGGTGGGCACGACCCCGATGCACCCGACGACCTGGTCGTCGAGCCGGGCGACCAGGACGGCCCCACCCCGCTCCACGACGCGGCCGACGGGATCGGAGAGGAACACGCGGTCCTCGTCCTCGAGGGTGAAGTACCGGGTGATCCACGCCTCGTTGAGCGTGCGGAACGCCTCGGCGTCCGCGGGGGTGGCGAGGTCGGCGATGGAGACGGTGGAGGTCGCTTCGGGCATGCAACCATCCTCGGACGGTGATGCAGTCGCGTCCAATACTCGTTCACGCTGATCGATACGCTGTGTGCATGGATCGAGAACCGGACGTCGACCTCCGGCAGCTGCGGGCGTTCCTGGCCGTCGCCGACGAGCTGCACTTCGGCCGAGCTGCCGAGCAGCTGCGGATCGCCCAGCCCGCGCTGTCCCAGCAGATCCGGCGGACCGAACGCGCGCTCGGGGTCGACCTGTTCGTCCGGACCAGCCGCAGTGTGGCCCTGACCGCAGCCGGCCGGGCGCTGCAAGGGCGTGCGCGATCGCTGCTCGGGCAGGTGCGACGGGACCTCGACGAGACGGTGCGGGTCGGGCGGGGCGAGGTCGGTCGGCTCGACGTCGGGTTCGTCGTCTCCGCGCTGCCCCTCGGTCCGATCGAACGCGTGCAGGCGTTCCGGGAGCGCTACCCGCTGGTCCGGGTGGAACTGACCGAGGGGTACTCGTCGACCCTGCTCGCCCGGATCGTCCGCGGCGAACTCGACCTCGCCGTCGTCCGCGACGCCGACCCGGACCCCGCCGTGCGGCTGCTGCCGTTCCGTTCCGAGGCCTTCGTCGCCGCTGTCCCGCGCGGCCACCGGTTGGCGGATCGGGATCGCATCCGCGGCACCGAACTGGTCGACGAGCCGTTCGTGTTCTTCCCGGCGGTCGCGGGGGCCCTGGCGACCGAACGCAACCTCGCACCGGTCACCGCCGGTGGCCGCCGTCCTGTCATCATGCAGGAGGCCACGACCTGGGCGACCGTGCTCCACCTGGTCGGGGTGGGCCTCGGTGTCACGGTGGTGCCGGAGAGCGCCGCGCTCGCCGCACCCGACACGGTGGCGCTCCTGCCCCTCGAGGGCAGCGTCCACCGCAGCGAGCTCGCCTGGGCGATGCGCGCCGACGACGACCGCGAGATCCTGCGCAACTTCGTCGCCCCGGACTGACCGAGCGGACCGGCTGCGCGAGCGGACGCCGGTCGGGCATCCTCGCTCAGCCGAGCGACAGGACGGGCGCCCGGTGGTCGCCGAGTTCGTCGATGCGCCACGGCCGAGCGCCGCGCAGCGTCAAGCCGAGCTGGACCAGCACGAACCCGACGTGCGGCTCGACGTCGGGGTCCCACGGCCCCTCGACGCCCAGGCCGAACGCGCCGAGTTCGTCGTCGGCCTCGTCCCGCAGGGTCAGCCGCCACCGGCCGTCGCCGAGTTCCTCGACCACGGCCCAGCGGGCGGTGCCGAACCGGCTCACGCCGTCTTGGTGATGTCCGCGGTGAAGTTCTGCACGCGCTGCAGCAGGGAGGCACCACGCATCGCGATGGTCGCCGGCGGGTTCAGGTGCGGGGGCGCGGTGCGGATCAGCATCGGGCACCCGAGGTCTTCGCAGATGTACGTGCCGATCGTGTTGCCGTTGCGCCCGGACTCACCGGCACGCGCGGCGGAGAACAGCCGGACCTGGGTCGCGGGCTGCGGCGAGTGGCAGAACGAGCACATCGCGGCGATGCCGGGGCGCAGCGAGCCGCCGGCGGACCGGACGACGATGCCCACGGGGCGCTCGTCGATCCAGGACACGATGTACCCGCGGCGGGCGGCCTGCGGGTCGCGCCAGCCCAGGAACTCGCGTTCGTCCCAGAGTGTCTCGTGCAGGCCCGGGATGGGCAGCTGTGCGAGTTCGTCGGGGGTGGCGTTCACGAACGACGATCGGATGTCGGCTTCGGTCAAAGGCTTCACGGTCCGATCACCATATGCCTCGCCCCCGACACGTGGTGCGTCACGACAGCCGTGTGGGCGACGGCGCAGTCTCGGATCGTCCCGTTCAGGACAGCCTGGAGGCACGGATCGCGCCGAGCGCGCTGCTCCCGTCCGCCACCAGCACCGCCCGGCGCAGGGCGTCGCGTCCGACGCGACGGGCCGCCGCGTCGTCCGCGGCGAACTCCACGAGCACACGCGTCGACCGCGCCATGGCGCGCGCACCGGGCACCCACGGGACCGCACGTTCGATCGATTCGGCGACCGCGACCGCAGCCGCGTGGTGCTGGGTCAGGTGGGCGCGTTCGTGGGCGACCACGGCCTCCAGTTCGTCGGTGCGCAACCGGTCTGCCAAGCCGGTGCTGACGAGGACGCCACCGCTCCGCCCCGGCACGGCGCACGCCAGTGCGTGGTCGGCCTCGACGACGGCGACGGGGGTGCCGTCGATCTCGCGGTGCGGGGCGACGCCGGAACGCATCGCCTGCCGGACGGCCTCGTGTTCCGGGCCGGGGCGCACCCGGACCGCGACGACGAACGCGACGACCCCGAGCAGCGCGACGCCGACGTTGAAGCCGTGCGTGGGGGAGCCGTCCCCGCCGAACAGCTCCGTGACCGGACGGTCCGCGAGCACCACGAGGGCGATTCCGACCACGAAGCCGACGACGCCGAGCAGGACCGCGACCGACCAGCAGACCAGCGCGGTGCGGGGCAGGTCGATCGTCCAGGCGGAACGGGTCAGGACCCGGGGCGCGAACACCACCACCGCGAGTGCGAGGACGATGAGCGCGATGCCGGCGACGACCACGGTGCGCAGCCGGTCAGGAGCGGGCGCGGGCGTCGAGGGCGCGGCGCAGGGCCTCGAGGTCGTCCGAGGCGAGCGAGCCGGTGAACTGCAGCAGTGCGGCCTCGCGGTCGGAGGACGCGGCGAGCGCGCTCGACATCAGCGACGCGGTCTGCTCGTCGCGACTGTGCACGGCGCGGAACGTCAGGGGAGCGTCGTCGTGCTGTTCCCGTTCCACCTGGCCCTTGCGGCCGAGCCGGTCGAGCACGGTGAGGACGGTCGTCAGCGCGGGGCGGGGCTCCGGGAACGCGTCGAGCACCTGGCGTGCGGTGAGCCCTGCGTCGGCGGAGCGGAGTGCGTCGAGCACCGCCTGCTCCAGCTGCCCGCGGGGGCGCGATCGTTGTCCGGCCATCCCCGCATTCTACGAGATGTCGAAGGCCGGGCCGCGACACACGCTCGTAACGCGGTCTCGGTATGCTCTGGGCGGACAACTGAACACACCGGCCGCTCATCCGTCGCGGGAGACGCCGTGCACGTACCTCCGGGTACGTCGTGCCTTCGGGTACACGCACGGCACCGAAGGAGCAATCCCCCCGTCAATCTCTCAGGTCCCACACCGCAGCGGACAGGCCACTCTGAAAAGCAGACGCTCGGTCGTCTCGCCCACGGTGAAAGCCGCCGGACCTCACGGGCCGCGGTGAAACTCTCAGGCCCATGACAGAGGGGGAGTTCCACCCGGCGATCGTCGCCGGGCCCTGCCGATGCCAGGAGAACTCCGCCATGAGTCCGTCCCCACTGCCCACGCCGGGTCAGCGTTCGTCGCCGCTCGAAGCCGTGCACGAGGCCGCCGGTGCGACCTTCACCGACTTCGCCGGGTACCGCATGCCCGTGCGCTACTCGTCGGACCTCGCCGAGCACCGCGCCGTGCGCGAGGCCGCCGGGGTCTTCGACCTGTCGCACATGGCCGAGATCGGGGTGACCGGCACCGACGCCGTCGCCTTCCTCGACCACGCGCTGGCCGGGTCCTTCGGCGCGATGCCGATCGGCCGCGCCAAGTACTCGCTGCTGCTCGCCGAGGACGGCGGGATCCTCGACGACCTCGTCGTGTACCGGACCGACGACGACGTCTTCCTCGTCGTCGCGAACGCCTCCAACCGCGATGTGGCCGTCAGTGCGCTCACCGCCCGGGCCGACGGGTTCGACATCGAGGTCTCCGACGACTCCGACACCACGGCCCTCGTCGCCGTGCAGGGACCGGCGGCGGCCGGCACGCTCGACGCCCTCGTCGTCGCCGACCGCCTGCAGCCCGAGACTCCGCTCGACGAACTCGGCTACTACCGGGTGCTGCGCGCATGGTTCGACGGTGCCGACGTGCTCGTCGCGCGCACCGGGTACACCGGCGAGGACGGCTTCGAGGTCTACACCGACCCGGACACCGCCCCGGTGCTCTGGGACGCCCTGCTCGAGGCCGGCGCCGACCGCGGGGTCGTGCCCGCAGGCCTCGCCGCACGCGACACCCTGCGGCTCGAGGCCGGCATGCCCCTGTACGGGCACGAGCTCGGCACCGACGTCCGCCCGGCCCAGGCAGGCCTCGGCCGCGTCGTCGCCAAGGAAGGCGACTTCGTCGGTGCGGCCGGCGTCACCCCGTCCGCGGACGCCCGCGTGCTCGTCGGCCTGGTGACCGAGGGACGCCGTGCTCCCCGAGCCGGCTACGACGTCGTGCTCGACGGCACGGTCGTCGGCACCGTGACCTCGGGCGCGCTCTCGCCGACGCTCGGCCACCCGGTCGCGATGGCCTTCGTCGACCCGGCCGCGCTCGCCGCCGTGTCGGACGGGGCACAGGTCCTCCACATCGACGTCCGCGGGACTGCCGTCCCCAGCACGGTCTCCGCGTTCCCCTTCTACCGCCGCGCCTCGAAAGGCTGACCCCATGACCGACCAGACCGCACTCCAGTACACGGCCGACCACGAGTGGCTGCTCGTCGAGGGCGACACCGTCACCGTCGGCATCACCGACCACGCCGCCGAGCAGCTCGGTGACGTCGTCTACGTCGAGCTCCCCGCCGTCGGCACCGCCACCACCGCCGGTGCGCAGATCGGCGAGATCGAGTCGACCAAGAGCGTCGGCGAGCTCTTCGCCCCGATCGAGGGCGAGGTCGTCGAGGTCAACGACGCCGTCGTCGACACCCCCGACACCGTCAACCAGGACCCGTTCGGTGCCGGCTGGCTCGTGAAGATCAAGGTCGACGGCACCTCGTTCCCCGAGGACCTGATGGACCACGACGCGTACCGGGCCTCCATCGCATGACCGCGTTCGAGAACCTCCAGACGTCCTTCGCCGACCGCCACATCGGCACCACCCCGGCCGACCAGCAGGCCATGCTCGACGTCGTCGGGCAGCCGTCGCTCGACGCCCTGGTCCGTGCGGCGATCCCGGAGTCCATCCACGTCGGCCCCGTCGCCGACTCGGTGATCCCGGCCGCCGTCGGCGAGACCGAGGCGCTCGCCGAGCTCCGCGCGAAGGCCGGCCGCAACACCGTCCGCCGCGCCATGATCGGCCTCGGGTACCACGGCACCCACACGCCCGCGGTGATCCAGCGGAACGTGCTCGAGAACCCGAGCTGGTACACGGCGTACACGCCCTACCAGCCGGAGATCTCGCAGGGCCGCCTCGAAGCACTCATCAACTTCCAGACGATGGTGTCCGACCTGACCGGCATGGCCACCGCCGGCGCCTCGATGCTCGACGAGGGCACCGCCGTGGTCGAGGGCATGCTCCTCGCCCGCCGCGCGTCCAAGGTCAAGGGTGACGCGTTCCTCGTCGACGCCGACCTGCTGCCGCAGACCCGTGCGCTGCTCGACCACCGTGCCGACGCGGTGGGCATCACGCTGCGCGCGTTCGACGCTGCCGACGGCCCGAGCGACGACCAGCTCGACGGTGCGTTCGGTGTCATCGTGCAGTACCCGGGCGCCTCGGGCCGCATCGTCGACCCGTCGTCCGTCATCGCGCGGGTCCACGCCGGTGGCGGCATCGCCGTCGTCGCGGCCGACCTGCTCGCGATGACCCTGCTCGCCAGCCCCGGCGACCTCGGCGCCGACGTGGCCGTCGGGACGAGCCAGCGCTTCGGCGTCCCGCTCGGCTTCGGTGGCCCGCACGCCGGCTACCTCGCGGTGCGCGCCGGCCTCGAGCGCCAGCTCCCCGGTCGCCTGGTCGGGGTGTCCTTCGACGCCGACGGCCAGATGGCCTACCGCCTCAGCCTGCAGACCCGCGAGCAGCACATCCGCCGCGAGAAGGCGACGAGCAACATCTGCACCGCGCAGGTCCTGCTCGCCGTGATGGCCTCGATGTACGCGGTCTACCACGGGCCCGAGGGCCTGCGGTTCATCGCCGGACGGGTCGCCCGGACCGCCGGTGCACTCGCCGCCGTGGCGCGTGACGCCGGGGTCGAGGTCGTGCACGACGCCTTCTTCGACACGCTCACCCTGCGGGCCGTCGGTCGCGCCGGGGCGATCGTCGCGGCAGCGCAGGACGCCGGCTACCTGCTGCACGTCGTGGACGCCGACACGTTCCAACTATCCGTCGACGAGACGACCACGCCCGACGACGTCGTGGCGCTGGCGGGCGTGCTCGGGGCGGTGGACGTCACCGTCCCCGCGACCGAGACCGCCGTGCGCGACGCGGCCACGGGCCTCCCGGCCGCACTGCAGCGTGAGAGCGACTACCTGACGCACCCCGTGTTCAGCGCACACCGCAGCGAGACGCGCATGATGCGGTACCTCAAGCACCTGTCCGACAAGGACTACGCGCTCGACCGCGGCATGATCCCGCTCGGAAGCTGCACGATGAAGCTCAACGCGGCGACCGAGATGGCCGCCGTGACCTGGCCGGAGTTCGCGAACATCCACCCGTTCGCACCGCGCGAGGACGTCGAGGGCTACCTCGACATGATCGGCGACCTCGAGTCGTGGCTCGCCGAGGTCACCGGCTACGACACCGTGTCCCTGCAGCCGAACGCCGGCAGCCAGGGCGAACTCGCCGGCCTGCTGGCCATCCGCGGGTACCACCAGGCCAACGGCGACAGCGAGCGCACGGTCTGCCTGATCCCGTCGAGCGCCCACGGCACGAACGCGGCGTCCGCGGTGCTCGCCGGCATGAAGGTCGTCGTCGTGGCCTGCGACGAGAACGGCAACGTCGACCTCGAGGACCTCCGGGCCCGTGTCGCCGCCCACGCCGACACCCTCGCGGCCCTGATGATCACGTACCCGTCCACGCACGGCGTCTACGAGCACGACATCCGCGAGATCTGCGACGCCGTGCACGACGCCGGCGGCCAGGTCTACGTCGACGGTGCGAACCTCAACGCGCTGCTCGGCCACGCCCGCTTCGGTGACTTCGGCGGCGACGTGTCGCACCTCAACCTGCACAAGACCTTCTGCATCCCGCACGGCGGTGGTGGCCCCGGCGTCGGACCCGTCGCCGCGAAGGCGCACCTGGCACCGTTCCTGCCGGGGCACCCGTTCGCGCAGCAGGCCGACCGGCGCTCCGGTGCGACCGTCGCCGAGGCGGACGACCGCCTGGCGCACGCCGGTGGCCCGGTCAGTGCTGCTCCGTACGGCAGCCCGAGCATCCTGCCCATCACGTGGACGTACGTCCGGATGATGGGGCTCGAGGGCCTCACCCGTGCGACCGAGGCCGCGGTCCTCGGGGCGAACTACATCGCGGCTCGTCTGCGTGATGCGTTCCCGGTGCTGTACACGGGCGACGACGGACTCGTCGCGCACGAGTGCATCCTCGACCTCCGCCCGCTGCGCGACACCACCGGCATCACGGTCGACGACGTCGCGAAGCGCCTGGTCGACTACGGGTTCCACGCGCCGACGATGTCGTTCCCGGTGGCGGGCACGCTCATGGTCGAGCCGACCGAGAGCGAGGACCTCGCCGAGCTCGACCGCTTCGTCGACGCCATGCTCGCGATCCGGGCCGAGGCCGCAGCGGTGGAGCGCGGGGAGTGGCCGGCGGACGACAACCCGCTGGTGCATGCACCGCACACCGCCTCGTCGGTGATCTCGGGGGAGTGGGCGCACGCCTACACCCGCGAGCAGGCCGTCTACCCGTTGCCGGGGATCAGCGGCCGCAAGTACTGGCCGCCGGTGCGTCGCATCGACCAGGCGTACGGGGACCGCAACCTGGTGTGCGCCTGCCCGCCGATCGAGGCGTTCGCCTGATCCGGCCGGGGCCGACGCCCCGGCGCCGACTCCCCGTCGTCGCTGCCCGCTCGGTCGCCGAGCGCTTCGTGCTCCGTCCGGTCCGCCGGGCGGGGCACGGTCACGTCCGGGCGTCCGGGCGTCCGGGCCTCCGGGCGTCCGGGCGTCCGGGCGTCCGGCCGGGCGGTCAAGACACCCCGCTCAGGTCCGCCGGGCGGTCACGAACCGTCGTCCGGACCCGCTCCCACCGACAGTTCGTGACCACTCGGCGCGCCACCCACGGCAGGTCCTGACCGCTCGACGCGCCCCCTCAGCCGTACCCCTGAGCGATGCTCGCCCGTTGCCCGACTTGCACAGAAGTGTGACGGAGTGCAATGGATTTCATGCGGATGCAACAAAAACGCACCCCTCACCGGCACGCGCGCGAATGTTGCATCCTCTCGCAAGGATCGTGCAACTTGGTTACCGGCGTGTAACCGTTCGCCCCTGGGTTTGGACGCCGCTGTTCACCTTGCCTACGCTGCAAAGGTCAAACGCGCCCGGGTGACACCGCTGTGCCCTTGCGCGTCCCATGCACCAGGAGGAACCTTGATCAAGAAGCGCGCCGGGCTCTCAGCCCTCGCCGTGCTCGGGGCCACAGCACTCGCCCTGACCGCCTGCTCCAGCAACAGCTCGTCGAACGGCGGTGACTCGGGCTCGGCGAACGCGTCCGGGATCGTCACCACGAACGGCAGCGAGCCGCAGAACCCGCTGATCCCGTCGAACACCACCGAGACCGGTGGCGGCAAGATCATCGACTCGCTCTTCGAAGGCCTCGTCTCGTACGACGCCGACGGCAAGCCGGTCAACGAGGTCGCGAAGAGCATCAAGACCGATGACTCGAAGACCTTCGACATCACGCTCAACACGAACTACACCTTCACCAACGGCGAGAAGGTCACGGCCGAGTCGTTCACCAAGGCGTGGAACTGGGCAGCCCAGAAGTCGAACGCCCAGGGCGCCAGCTACTTCTTCGAGAACATCGAGGGCTACGACGCCGACAAGGACTCCGAGCTCACCGGCCTCAAGGTCGTGGACGACGACGAGTTCACCGTCACGCTGAAGTCGGCGCAGTCCGACTTCCCGCTGTCGCTCGGCTACTCGGCGTTCGTGCCGCTCCCGTCGGCGTTCTACGACGACACCAAGGCGTTCGGTGAGAACCCGATCGGCAACGGTCCGTACAAGCTCGACGGCAAGAAGGCCTGGACCCACAACCAGTCCATCAAGCTCGTCGCCAACAAGGACTACGAGGGCAAGCGCAAGCCGAAGAACGGTGGTCTCACGATCACGTTCTACGCCTCGCAGGACACCGCGTACTCCGACGCCCAGGGCGGCAACCTCGACGTCCTGGACGCCGTGCCGGACAGCGCGTTCAAGACCTACAAGTCCGACTTCCCGGACTCGAACGTCAACCAGGCCGCCGCGATCTTCCAGGCGATCTACCTGCCCTACTACCTCGACCACTGGAAGGGTGAAGAGGGCAAGCTGCGTCGCGAGGCCGTCTCGATGGCGATCAACCGCAAGCAGATCACCGACAAGATCTTCGACGGCACCCGCACCCCGGCCAAGGACTTCACCTCCCCGGTGATCGCCGGCTGGAACGACGACCTCGAGGGTTCGGACGTCCTGGACTACAACGAGTCCGAGGCCAAGAAGCTCTGGGCCGAGGCCGACAAGATCTCGAAGTACGACGACACGCTCACCATCACGTACAACGCCGATGGTGGCCACGAGGCCTGGGTGACCGCGGTCACGAACTCGATCTCGAACACGCTCGGCATCAAGGCCGAGGGCAACGCGATCCCGACGTTCCAGGAAGCCCTGGACCTGCAGACGAACGACAAGCTCACGGGCGGCAGCCGCACCGGTTGGCAGGCCGACTACCCGTCGCTGTACAACTTCCTCGGCCCGACCATGGGTGAGGGCTCGTCGAACAACTACTCGCGGTACGACTCCAAGGAGTACAACGAGCTGCTCGCCAAGGGCCGTTCGGCTGCGACGGTCGAAGAGGGCAACAAGTCCTTCGACCAGGCACAGGAACTCCTGTTCCAGGACCTGCCCGAGATCCCGCTCTGGTACTCCAACGTGACCGGTGTCTGGAACGCGGACAACGTGTCGAACGTCAAGTTCGGCTGGAACTCGGTGCCGCTGTACTACGACATCGAGGTCAAGAAGTAACACCGGTCTCCTCGAGACCAAGGCGCGAGCAGGTATCCTGCCTCGCGACCACCGGACGGGGGTTCGGGGACCGCACAGGTCCCCGAACCCCCGTACCACGGTGACAACACCCCCACACAGCGGGCGCCCTCCCGCACCGGACATCCGTGCCGACCCTCGGACCGTCCACCCCTCACCACAATGAACCTGATCGACATCGCTCCGGACCGGGCAGTGATCTGATGCTCTGGTACCTCGGCAAGCGCCTCCTGCAACTCATCCCCGTGTTCTTCGGGGCCACGTTCCTCATCTACTTCCTGGTCTTCTCGCTGCCCGGCGACCCGATCGCCGCGCTGTTCGGCGACCGGCAGCCGTCGCCGCAGGTCATCGAGACGCTGCGTCAGCAGTACAACCTCGACAAGCCGTTCATCGTGCAGTACCTGCTCTGGATCGGCGGCGTGTTCCGCGGCGACCTCGGCGTGACCTACTCCGGTCTGCCGGTCAGCCAGCAGCTCGCGTCGGCCTTCCCGATCACCGCGCGCCTGGCGATCCTCGCGCTCGTGTTCGAGGCCGTCGCCGGCATCGTCGTCGGCGTCATCGCGGGTCTGCGCAAGGGCAAGCTGTTCGACGCCACCGCGCTCGTCGTGTCGCTCCTGCTCATCTCGGTGCCGACCTTCGTCGTCGGGTTCGTGCTGCAGTACGTCTTCGGCATCAAGCTCGGACTCTTCCGGGTCACCGTGTCGGGCGAGGCCCCTTGGAGCGAACTCGTCCTGCCGGCGATCGTGCTCGCGTCGGTGTCGTTCGCGTACATCGTCCGTCTGACCCGGGCCAGCGTCGCCGAGAACATGAGCGCCGACTTCGTGCGCACCGCCACGGCCAAGGGCCTGCCCCGTCGTCGTGTCGTCGGCGTGCACATCTTCCGGAACTCGCTCATCCCCGTCGTGACCTACCTGGGTGTCGACATCGGCAACCTGATGGTCGGCGCGATCGTCACCGAGGGCATCTTCAACATCAACGGTGTCGGCGGCACGGTGTTCCGTGCCGTCAAGCTCGGCGAGGGCCCGACGGTGGTCTCCTTCGTCGCCGTGATGGTCATCATCTTCATGCTCGCCAACCTCCTGGTGGACCTGCTCTACGCCGTCCTGGACCCGAGGATCCGCTATGCCAAGTAACGCCGCACCCCGCTCGGCGACGCACTACGTCGCCCCGCTCGAAGAAACCCCCCTGCAGGCGGTCGACCAGGTCAACGAGGACGAGAAGACCCGTTCCCTGTGGACCGACGCCTGGGAGTCGATGCGGACCCGCCCGACGTTCTGGATCTCCTCGGTCCTGATCCTGCTGATCATCGTCGTCGCGGTCTTCCCGGGGCTCTTCGCCCACGTCGACCCGAGGGCGTCGAACCTGGACAACAGCGACGGCGGACCCGAGGCCGGGCACATCCTCGGCTTCACCCGTCAGGGCTCGGACGTCTACGCCCGCGTGATCTGGGGAGCCCAGAACTCGCTCATCGTCGGCATCGTCGCGACGATCCTGGTGTCGATCGTCGGCATCGTGATCGGTTCCCTGGCCGGCTTCTACGGCGGCTGGCTCGACACGATCGTGTCCCGCATCGGTGACATCTTCTTCTCGATCCCCACCGTCCTCGGTGCGATCGTGATCATGTCGGTGATCCCGGCGCGGAACGCGATCACCGTCGCGCTCGTCCTCGCGGCGTTCGCGTGGCCGCAGATCGCCCGCATCATGCGTGGCGCCGTGCTGAGCGCCAAGCAGGCCGACTACGTCATGGCGTCGGCGGCCCTGGGCGTCAGCCGGTTCCGGACGCTCCTGCGCCACGTCATCCCGAACTCGCTGGCTCCGGTCATCGTGGTCGCGACCGTGTCGCTCGGCACGTTCATCGTCGCCGAGGCCACGCTGTCGTTCCTCGGCATCGGTCTGCCGCCGTCGGCCCTGAGCTGGGGCCTCGACATCGGCACCGCCCAGACGTCGATCCGCACGAACCCGTCGACCATCTTCTGGCCGTCGGCTGCCCTGTCCATCACCGTGCTCGCGTTCCTGCTCCTCGGTGACGTGGTGCGCGACGCGCTCGACCCGAAGGCGAGGGCCCGCCGATGAGCGAGACACTGACCCAGACGAACAGCAGCCGCACCGGCGGCTCCGGCGCGCCCCTGCTCGAGATCACCGACCTGCAGGTTGGCTTCAAGACCCAGAGCGGCCTCGTGCAGGCCGTCCGCGGCGTCAACCTCACCCTCGAGCAGGGCGAGCGCCTGGCCATCGTCGGGGAGTCCGGTTCGGGCAAGTCGACGAGCGCCCAGGCGATCATCAAGCTGCTCCCCGGTACCGGTGAGGTCACCGGCGGTTCGATCAAGTTCAACGGGCGTGAGCTCGTCGGGCTGAGCGACAAGGAGATGTCGGAGATCCGCGGGAAGGAGATCGGCTACGTCCCCCAGGACCCGATGTCGAACCTCAACCCGCTGTGGTCGATCGGCTTCCAGGTCGAAGAGGCGATCCGCGCGAACGGCATGGCGACCGGCAAGAAGGCCGTCCGTGACCGTGCCGTCGAGGTCCTGCAGGAAGCCGGTCTCGGCGACGCGTCGACCCGCCTGAAGCAGTACCCGCACGAGTTCTCCGGCGGCATGCGCCAGCGCGTGCTCATCGGCATCGGTCTGTCGAGCCGCCCGCAGCTGCTCATCGCGGACGAGCCGACGAGTGCGCTCGACGTCACCGTCCAGCGCGTCATCCTCGACCACCTCGAGAGCCTGACCCGCGACTTCGGCACCTCGGTGCTGTTCATCACGCACGACCTCGGGCTCGCCGCCGAGCGTGCCGAGAAGCTCGTCGTGATGTACAAGGGCCAGGTCGTCGAGGCCGGTCCCTCGAAGGAGATCCTGGCCAACCCGCAGCACCCGTACACGCAGCGTCTCGTCGCGGCTGCCCCGTCGCTGGCCAGCCGTCGCATCCAGTCGAAGGTGCAGCACCAGCGGGTCGAGATCGCCGACGCCGGCAACGACGACGCCGAGCTGATCGCCCGGGCACAGGAACGCGAGCACCGTCCGGCCGAGGACCTCATCGTGGTGAAGAACCTCGAGAAGGTCTACAAGCTGCGCGGCAAGAGCCTCGCCACCCGCGAGCTCAAGGCCGTCGACGACGTGTCGTTCTCGATCCAGAAGGGCACCACCACGGCGCTCGTCGGCGAGTCCGGTTCGGGCAAGTCGACCGTCGCGAAGCTCGTCCTGCAGCTCGAGAGCATCACGAGCGGCACCGTGCAGTTCGACGGCATCGACATCGGCGCGCTGAAGGGCAAGGACCTCTTCGACTTCCGCCGCCGCGTGCAGCCGGTGTTCCAGGACCCGTACGGCTCCCTGGACCCGATGTACAACGTCGGGAACACGATCGCCGAGCCGCTCGCCACGCACAAGGTGGGCGACAAGGCCTCGCGTCGCGCCCGGGTGCTCGAGCTGCTCGACCAGGTCGCGCTGCCGAAGTCGATGGTGAACCGCTACCCGAACGAGCTGTCCGGCGGCCAGCGCCAGCGCATCGCCGTCGCTCGTGCGCTGGCGCTCAAGCCGGAGGTCATCGTCCTCGACGAGGCCGTCTCCGCGCTCGACGTGCTCGTGCAGGGCCAGATCCTCGACCTGCTCACCGAGCTGCAGACCGAGCTCGGCCTGACGTACCTGTTCATCACGCACGACCTCGCGGTCGTCCGCCTCGTCGCGGACAACGTCTGCGTCATGCGCCGTGGGCAGATCGTCGAGAAGGCGACGACCGACGAGGTCTTCGCCGCCCCGAAGGAGCAGTACACGAAGGACCTCCTGGCCGCCATCCCCGGCGCCGGGTTCGAGTTCGGACGCTGATCCACCTGGACACGAACGAGGCCGGACGCCCCGTCGTCCTCCGCGCTGGTCGCGGGGGCGCGGTGGCGTCCGGCCTCGTCGCCGTCCTGGGGCTGTTCCTGCTCGGCGATGCGGCGTTCCGGGGGAGCTGGGACGTCGTCCTCCGCGCCGCCGGCCCGATCGCCGTGCTCGTCTGGGCACTCTGGGTCCTGACCTACCGCCCGTGCATCGTCATCGACGAGCGCGCGGTCACCGTGGTCAACCCGCTCCGCCGCACCGTGGTGCCGTGGCAGGCCGTCGCCGACGTCCGGCTCCGGTGGCAGATCGTGATCGAGACGGTCGCGGGCCGGAAGGTCCAGTGCTGGGGCGGCCCGTCGCTGCCACGGCCGAAGCCGGCCCGGCGGGGTGAGCGGGCGGTCCTGCGACAGCCCGACGAGATGACCGTGCTGCTCGACCGCTGGTCCGAGCACCGCGACGGCACCGGCGCCGGCGACGCCGTGCGCGGCTGGGACCTGCCGGCCCTGACGGTCGGCGCAGCCGCGCTGGCGCTGCTCGCCGCTTCGCTGCTCAGCCTGTGGCTGGGAGCCTGACGCGGCTCGCGATCGCGACCACAGGACGGACGGGAGGCCCGGCGCACGACGTGCTCCGGGCCTCCCGTCCGTCTGCTGGTCACGTCCACGGCGTGACCAGCGTCGTCAGACAACCGCGCCGACCCGCTCGGTGAGCAGGTGCTCCTGGTCGGTCTGGATGCAGGCGACACCGCGGCCGTGCACGGGCTCGAGACCCGGGTCGATCGTGCGGCACTGCTCCTGCCGGCCCTCGTCGAGGAGCTGGTAGAGCGGGCAGCGCGTGCGGAACCGGCACCCGTCGATGCGCTCCGTGGGGGAGGGCAGGTCGCCGTCGAGCAGGATGCGCCCGCGGGCGGCCTCGGCCAGGGGGTCCGGCACCGGCACGGCCGACAGCAGGGCCCGCGTGTACGGGTGCTGGGGGTCCGAGAACACCGCGTCGCCGTCGCCGTACTCGACGATGCGGCCGAGGTACATGACCGCGACGTCGTCGGCGATGTGCCGGACCACGGACAGGTCGTGCGCCACGAACAGGTACGACAGCCCGAGGCGGTGCTTGAGGTCCTCGAGCAGGTTGATCACACCGGCCTGCACCGACACGTCGAGCGCGGAGACCGGCTCGTCGAGCACCAGGATCTTCGGCTCGACGATGAGCGCACGGGCGATGCCGATGCGCTGCCGCTGGCCGCCCGAGAACTCGTGCGGGTACCGGTCGATGTAGCTCGGCTCGAGCCCGACCAGCTCGAGCACCTCGCGCACCCGCCGGCGGATCTCGTCCTTCGCGACGCCGTGCACGGTGAGGGGTTCACCGATCACCGAGCCGATGTCGAGCCGGGGGTCGATCGACGCCATCGGGTCCTGGAACACGACCTGGATGTCGCGGCGCAGTGCCAGACGGTCCTTCTTGGACAGCGAGGCGGTGTCGACGCCGTTCACCCGGATGGTGCCGTGCTGGGCCCCGGCGAGCTCGAGGATCTCCATGATGGTGGTCGTCTTGCCGCAGCCGGACTCGCCGACCAGACCGAGCACCTGCCCGCGCTTGAGCGTCAGGGAGATGCCGTCGACGGCGTGCACCTCGCCGATCTGCCTGCGGAACAGCGCACCCTTGGTGAGCGGGAACGTCTTGACCACGTCCCGCAGCTCGAGCACGACGTCGTCGCCGTGGTCGACGGCCGCCTCGGGGACGTCCTCGGGGCGGGGGAAGATCTCCGAGCGCTCGAGGGTGCCCGCGGCGATCTCGTCGCGACGGATGCACGCGGCGGTGTGGTCGTCGAGCAGGGTGCCGTTGCCGATCGTCGTGACGGCACCGGTCAAGACCGGGTTGTCGGCGCTCTGCGGCACCGACGGTGCGACGAGGGCGGGTTCGCCGTCGCGGCAGGCGTCGATGACGGCGGGGCAGCGGTCCGCGAACGGGCAGCCCGTCGGCTTCTGCGTGAGCAGGGGCGGGCGGCCGTCGAGCGGGACGAGCCGCTCGGTGCGGGCGGACGTCATGTTCGGCATCGAGCGGAGCAGCCCGATCGTGTACGGCATCACCGGCTCGCGGAACAGGGGGAGCACCGGCGCCGTCTCGACGATCCGGCCCGCGTACATCACGGCGACGCGGTCGGCGTTGCCGGCGACGACGCCGAGGTCGTGGGTGATGAGCACGACGGCCGCACCCGTCATGTCCTTGGCGGTCTGCAGCACGTCGAGGATCTGCGCCTGGATCGTCACGTCGAGCGCCGTGGTGGGCTCGTCCGCGATGATCAGCTTCGGGTCGTTCGCGATGGCGATGGCGATCATCGCGCGCTGTCGCATGCCGCCGGAGAACTCGTGCGGGAACGCGTCGAGTCGTCGAGCCGGGTTCGGGATGCCGACGATGCGCAGGAGTTCCTCGGCGCGGGTGCGTGCGGCGTGCTGGGTGAGGGAGCGGTCGTGCAGGCGTAGGCCCTCGATGATCTGCTGGCCGATCGTGTACACCGGCGTCAGGGCGGACAGCGGGTCCTGGAACACCATCGCGATGTCACGACCGCGCAGCGCCGACATCTCGCGGTCGTTCCTGCCGACGAGCTCCTGTCCGTCGAACCGGATGCTGCCCTGCACCTGGGCGGACGACGGCAGCAGGCCCATCACGGCCATCGAGGACACCGACTTGCCGGAACCCGACTCGCCGACGATGCCGAGGAACTCGCCGGGAGCCACCGAGTAGTCGACACCCCGGACCGCGTAGACGGGCTTGGTCTTCGGGTTGAACGTGACCGACAGGTCGGACACGGTGAGCAGCGGCTCAGTCACGGTTGGCTCCGGAGGTGGGGTCGATGGCGTCGCGCAGGGCGTCGCCGAGCAGGCTGGTCGAGAGCACGGTCGCGACGAGGGTCGCGGCGGGCAGGACGAAGAGCCACGGGCGGGTGACGGCGGACTGGCTGCCGGCGGCGAGCAGGGTACCGAGCGAGACGTCGGGGATCTGGATGCCGAAGCCGAAGAAGCTCAGCGAGCTCTCCGCCAGGATCGCGGCACCGACGCCGAGCGTGGCGTCGATGATGAGCAGCGACGCCACGTTCGGCAGGATGTGCCGCCGGATGATCGTGAACGCCGGGACACCCATGAACCGGGCGGCCTTGACGTAGTCGCGTTCGCGCAGCGACATCGTCTGACCGCGGATCACCCGGGCCATCACCATCCAGCTGAACACCGCGAGGCCGACGATGAGGGCCACCCACGTCAGGTTCTTGAACACCGGGCTGAGCAGCACGAGCGCGTAGAACGACGGGATCACGAGCAGCAGGTCGATGACCCACACGAGCAGCCGGTCGGTGACGCCGCCGAAGTACCCGGCGATCGCGCCGACGATGCCGGCGATCAGGGTCGCTGCCGGACCGGCGATCAGGCCGATGAGCAGCGACTTCTGCAGGCCGACCAGGGTCTGCGCGTAGATGTCCTGGCCGATGTCGTTCGTGCCGAACCAGTGCGCGGCGCTCGGCGGCATGCCGAACGCCAGTCCGTCCGAGTCGACGGCGTTCCAGTGGTAGAGGTACGGGCCGAGGAACGCCCAGAGGATGATGAGGAGCAGGGCGCTGCCGCCGATGCGCGCGCGCCAGGTGCCGAACACCTTGCGCCAGAGCGGGGTGCGGCCGCCCTTCACCTCGATGACGTGCGCCGGCGTACCGGCGTTGCCGTCGCCGGGGTCACCGGCGGTGGTCGTGGTCGTGGGGTCGAGAACAGACACGGGTCACACCCTCACTCGCGGGTCGAGCGCGGCGTACAGCAGGTCCGCGAGGGTCCCTGCGATGAGCACGAGGATCGCCGTGAAGAGGATCGTGCCCGACGCCGCGTTGATGTCGTTGTTGCTGATGCTCTGGACGAAGTACTCGCCCATGCCGTGCCAGCTGAAGACCAGCTCGGTGATGCTCGCACCGGTCAGGATGAGTCCGAACGAGTACGCGAAGAAGGTCGACATCGGGATGAGGGCGACCCGCACACCGTGGCGCATGATCGCCGACCCGCGGGTGCGGCCCTTCGAGCGTGCGGTCCGGATGAAGTCGTTCGACAGCACGTCGAGCATCGCCGAGCGCTGGTAGCGCGAGTAGGTGGCGACGGCGCCGATGGTCAGCGAGATCGTCGGTAACAGCAGGTGCCCGAGCCGGTCGCCGAGCACCGGGAAGAACCCGGTCACCCCCGGCGTGTACTCGCCGGTGAACCGGATCACCTGCGTCCCGACGCCCTGGTTGAGCGTGGTCGCGAGGATCATCAGCACGACGGCGATGACGAAGGTCGGGGTGGCGAGCACCGCGAACGACAGGTAGGTCGACACCTGGTCGGACGTGCGGTACTGCCGGACCGCGTTCCAGACGCCGAGCAGCACCCCGAGGATCGCGCCGAGCAGCGTGCCGATCACGAGCAGCCGCAGGCTCGTGCCGGAGCGGGCGATGATGTCGGCCGTCACCTCGGTGCCGCGGGTGCTCATGCCGAGCGAGCCGTGCGTCACCAGACCGACCCACCAGTCCCAGGTGCGGACGAGGAGCGGGGTGTCCGGATCGGCGCCGAGCTTGCGGAGCGACGCCTGGATGGTGCCCGGCGGCACGGCCGGGTTGCGCCCCAGGAACCGGGCGGCCGGGTTGAGCGTCGTGCTGGCGAGGATGTACCCGAGCGTGGTCGCCACGATCGTCAGGACGATGTAGTTGACGATCCGCTTTGCGATGAAGGCGAGCATGTGGTTCGTGACCTCTGGGTGCGGCCGTCCGACCGGACGGCGTTGTCGGTGGCGACAGGCTAGCCGTTCGAGCGACTGGGTGGGACAACGGAAGTGACGCTATGCAACATTCGTTACGAGCGTGTTTCGATTCATCGCACAGACCCTTGTGCCGCCTTCGGATGTGGCTAGGGTTCTCAACCAACAGGCGCGACGGCGGGGGCCGCCGCGGTCCAGCGCGATCTGCGCGAACCACAACGAAAGGGAATCGTCGCCATGCGAAAGAGGATCAAGGGCATCGCCGTCCTGGCCACCGCTGCGGCTGCTGCCGTCGTGCTGGCCGGCTGCTCCGGCGGCGGAGAAGCGGGCGGCGACAACTCCGCGGTCGCCGAGTCGTCGCTGAAGTCGACCGGCTGGACCGTCGCGGACCGCGCCGACGTCAAGGACGGCGGGTCGATCACCCTGCCGATCGACACGGCTCCGGCGAACTGGCAGCTCGCCAACCTGGACTCGGGGACCGTCGACGACACGACGATCTCGCAGACCTACCTGCCGGGCTTCATCCAGTTCAAGGAGAACGGCGAGTGGGAGGCGAACAAGGACTACGCGACTTCCGTCGAGCTGACCAAGGACTCGCCCCAGACCGTCGAGATCAAGATCAACCCGAAGGCCGTGTGGTCGGACGGCACCCCGATCAGCGCGAAGGACGTCATCGCGAACTGGAAGGCGCTGAACGGCACGAACAAGGCCTTCGCGCCCCTCGCCACCAACGTGTGGGAGGACGTGGACTCGGTCAAGCAGGGCTCCGACGAGCGTGACGTCATCATGACGTTCTCGAAGACCAACGCCGACTGGGCGAGCGTCCTCGGTGCGATCTACCCGTACTGGGCCGTCGACACCCCGGACCACTTCAACAAGGCCTGGGCCAAGGGTCCGTACGCGGCCGACGGCAAGACCTACGTCTCCGGTGGCCCGTACATCCTGAAGTCCTTCGACGCCAACGGTGGCGTCGTGACCTTCGAGAAGAACCCCAAGTGGTGGGGCGACGAGGGCAAGCTCGACACGATCGTCTTCAAGACGGTGTCCCGTGACGGTGTCGCCCAGGCGTACGGCAACAAGGAGCTCGACGCCTTCAACCTGAACGGCAGCGCCGACAACCTCAAGACGGCGAACTCGCGCTCCGACTCGAAGATCGAGCGGTCGCTCGGCACCACGCAGCGCCAGATCACGCTGAACGGCACCTCGGACGTCTTCAAGGACCAGGACGTGCGCCAGGCGTTCGCGCAGGCGATCAACCGCAAGGTGCTCGCCCAGGCGATCCTGTCGCCGGTGAAGAGCCCGGGTGACGTGCTCAACAACCTGACGTACCTGCCCGGTCAGGAGGGCTACAAGGACGACGTGTCGAGCGTCTACGGCTACAGCACCGACAAGGCGAAGTCGAAGCTCGAGGACGCCGGTTGGAAGATCGGCTCGGACGGCTACGCGACCAAGGGCGGCAAGGAACTCGACGTCCGCTTCGTGATCCCGTCGGACAACCCGAACTCGGCGAACGTCGCGCAGCTCGTGCAGCAGCAGACCAAGCTCGCCGGCTTCAAGGTGACCATCGACACCGTGCCCACCGACGACTTCTTCACGAAGTACATCACCACGACGACCCGTGACTTCGACGCCACGTACTTCGCGTGGCAGGGCACTCCGTTCCCGATCTCGTCGCTGAAGTCGATCTACTACCCCGCCGACGCCGGCCAGAACTACACCGGCGTGACGGACGACTCGCTCGGTGCCGCGTGGGACAAGGCGAACGGCGAGCTCGACCCGGATGCCCGCATCAAGGACGCGCAGGCCATCGACAAGAAGATCGTCGCGGTCGCCGGCACCATCCCGCTGTTCGCCGAGCCGTACGCCTGGGGCGTGCGCAAGGACCTGGTGAACTACGGTCCGGCACAGTTCCAGCAGTCCTCGGTCAAGTGGCAGGACGTCGGCTACACCAAGTAGTCGGCACCGCGTTCACGAACGACACCGTTCACGAACGACACCGCACACGAACGACACCCTCGACGTCGCACGACGTCGGGGGTGTCGTCCTGCGTCGGGCTGCCGGCCGACCTGACCGGCCGCGACGACTGCGCGACCGCTAGAACCGAGCCGCCGCCAGCGACGCCGCGACCCCGAGGACGACCATCGCCAGGATCGTCCAGCCGTGGGTGCGGTGCGTGATCGGCGCAGCCGTCACGCTCGACGGGGGCGGGCCGTCCTGCACGGCCGGGGCGGGCACGTGAGCCAGCATCCGCGCGGCCGCAGCGTCGACGTCCAGGCGATCCGGGCCTCCCGGCCGGTCACCGGTGTGCGCGGCGAGACGCGCCGTCGGGCGGGTCGCGATCCAGACGCGACGGACGCCCTCGCTGGTGACCACCTCGATGCCGTACTTCGTGCGCACCTCGCTGATGCGTGACCAGGTGTACGTGCTGGTCCGCCGGACGTCCACGATGCGCAGGTGCTCCGGTGTCAGCTCGATCCGGGGCCGCCACAGCGCCGCCCACGCGACGAACGCGACGGCGATGCTCGGGATCGGCACGAGCCAGGGGGCGCCGCCGCCGAGCAGGGCCAGTGGGACGAGCGCGACGGCCACGATCCAGAGGACGACGGCGAGGGCGCGCAGGCCGGGGGCGACGATGGTGGTGGGCACCGGACGAGGGTACGAGATGCCTCCCCGGAGACGCCCGGGGAGCGGGTGTGACACACCGGCGCGTATCTCCGGACGACCCGATTCCCCGGGGAGGCAGATCCTGGACGGACCCTCGTGCCGTCCATGGTCGTCGCCCCCAGTTGGGGTGTCAATACCCCATCTCGGCGCACTCAGCGGACTCCCACGCCGGGGACTACGAAACGAGCAGTTCGATCTGTTCGCGGATGGTCTCGGCCTTCGGGAACCGCAGACCGACCAGGCCGACGTGCCGCCACCGGACCACGCCGTCGGGGCCGATCACGAAGACCGATCGGCGCAGGCCGATGCCCGGTGCCTGCACCCCGTACGAGCGGATCACCGAGCCCGCGGTGTCGCTGAGCAGCGGGAACGCGAGCGAGGACCCGCGGGCGAACCCCTCGTGCGAGTCGAGTGCCTGCGGGCTGATGCCCCACACGGTCGCGCCGAGGTCGGTGAACTCGTCGAGTTCGGCCTGGTAGCTGCAGAGCTGGGCCGTGCAGACCGCCGTCGCGTCGCCCGGGTAGAAGGCCAGCACCACGGTGCGGCCGATCTCGGCGGACAGGTCGTACTCGTCGTCGGTGCGGACGCCGCCGCGCACGACCATCCCCGGCAGGGTGAACGACGGGGCGGACTCGCCGATCGCGGGGATGCTCATGGGTCTCACGGTAGGGCGACCCGGCGGGGGTTGGCCCTCGGCGCGCTGTGCGGGGGCTGTGGATGCGCTCCGCGGCCTACGAGAACAACCGCGGGAACGCGTGCGCCACCCAGGGGTACCCGACGAAGACCACCGCGTCGAGCAGCGCGTGCGTAATGACGAGCGGCAGGAGCCGGCCCCACCTTGTGTAGATCCAGCCGAACACGACGCCCATCACCGCGTTGCCGATGAACGCCCCGAACCCCTGGTACAGGTGGTAGCTGCCGCGCAGCAGGGCGGTCGACAGGATCATCTGCCAGCGGCCCCAGCCCAGGTCGCCGAGTCGGGCGTAGAGGTACCCGATCACGATCACCTCCTCCTGCAGACCCGAGCGGATCGCGGACAGCAGCAGGACCGGGACCGTCCACCAGTAGGAGTTGAGTGCGGCGGGGTCGACCGCGACCGTGATGCCGAGCGCCCGCCCCGCGAAGTACAGCGCGAGCCCCGGGATCCCGATGCACAGCGCGATGAGCGCCGGGCCGCCCAGGTCCGGCTTCGCCCGGAACCGGTCGATCCCGAGCCGCCCGAGGTGCGGCCGCGACGTGCTCCACAGCAGGGAGCAGACGAGCGCGACCGGGGCGAGGTCCACCGCGATGCCGAGGAGCTGCCGGGCGAGGTCGACGTACTGCACCGTCGTCGACGAGGTGTTCAGGGCCGTCGACTGCTCGCCGAGCGGGGTCGTCTGCGACAGGTCGTCGATGATCTGCAGGATCGAGTAGAGGGCGCTGGCACCGAGCGAGAGCAGCAGGACGATGGTGATCTCGACCCACGTTCGCCGACGGCTCATGCGCTGTACTCCTGTCGCTTGCGAACTACCGGTAGACTGGCGTGTCGGGCGTTCTGCCCACGGGTGCGGTGCTGTGAAAACACTGGCCCGACACTCTCCCAGAAATTGAAGGATGTCCTGTATGGCGCTCGCCACCCGGTCCGACCTGCGCAACGTCGCCATCGTGGCACACGTCGACCACGGCAAGACCACCCTCGTCGACGCGATGCTCACGCAGACCAACTCGTTCGACGCCCACTTCGAGGGCGAAGACCGCATGATGGACTCGAACGACCTCGAGCGCGAGAAGGGCATCACGATCCTCGCGAAGAACACGTCGGTGCTCTACAACGGCAAGCACGCGACCGAGTTCGGTGCGGACGGCCCCATCACCATCAACGTGATCGACACGCCCGGCCACGCCGACTTCGGTGGTGAGGTCGAGCGCGGCCTGTCCATGGTCGACGGTGTCGTGCTGCTCGTCGACGCCTCCGAGGGTCCCCTGCCCCAGACCCGCTTCGTGCTGCGCAAGGCGCTCGCCGCGAAGCTCCCGGTGATCCTGCTCGTCAACAAGACGGACCGGCCCGACTCCCGCATCGACGAGGTCGTCTCCGAGTCGCAGGACCTGCTCCTCGGCCTGGCCTCGGACCTGTCGGACGAGGTCGACGACCTCGACCTCGACGCGATCCTCGACGTCCCGGTGGTCTACGCCTCGGGTCGCAACGGCGCCGCGTCGCGCAACAAGCCGAACGACGGCGAGCTGCCCGACAACGACGACCTCGAGCCGCTGTTCGAAGCGATCCTCCAGCACGTCCCGGCCCCGAAGTACGACGACGAGCACCCGCTGCAGGCGCACGTCACGAACCTCGACGCCTCCCCGTTCCTCGGTCGCCTCGCGCTCCTGCGCATCTTCCACGGCACCATGAAGAAGGGCCAGACGGTCGCGTGGGTCAAGCACGACGGCACCGTCGTCAACGCCCGCATCACCGAGCTCCTCATCACCAAGGCGCTCGACCGCTACCCGGCCGAGTCGGCCGGCCCCGGTGACATCGTCGCCGTCGCCGGCTTCGACACGATCACCATCGGTGAGACCCTGACCGACCCCGAGGACGTCCGCCCGCTGCCGACCATCACGGTCGACGACCCGGCGATCTCGATGACGATCGGCACGAACACCAGCCCGCTCGTCGGCAAGGTCAAGGGCCACAAGCTGACCGCCCGCATGGTCAAGGAGCGCCTCGACCGCGAGCTCGTCGGCAACGTCTCGCTCAAGGTCCTCGACATCGGCCGCCCCGACGCGTGGGAGGTCCAGGGTCGTGGTGAGCTCGCACTCGCCATCCTGGTCGAGCAGATGCGTCGCGAGGGCTTCGAGCTCACCGTCGGCAAGCCGCAGGTGGTCACGAAGCGTGACGAGAACGGCAAGCTGCAGGAGCCGTACGAGCACATGACGATCGACACGCCGGAGGAGTACCTCGGCGCGATCACGCAGCTCATGGCCGCTCGCAAGGGCCGCATGGAGAACATGACGAACCACGGCACCGGCTGGGTGCGCATGGAGTTCATCGTCCCGTCGCGCGGCCTGATCGGCTTCCGCACGTCGTTCCTGACCGAGACCCGCGGCACCGGCATCGCCAACGCGATCTTCCACGGCTACGACGAGTGGGCCGGCGCGATCCAGACCCGCATCAACGGCTCGATCGTCTCCGACCGCTCCGGTGTGGTGACGCCGTTCGCCATCACGAACCTCCAGGAGCGGATGTCGTTCTTCGTCAACCCGACCGAAGAGGTCTACGAGGGAATGGTCATCGGCGAGAACTCGCGCGCCGACGACATGGACGTGAACATCACCAAGGAGAAGAAGCTCACCAACATGCGGTCGGCGAACGCCGACACGTTCGAGTCGATGACGCCGTCGCGTCAGCTCTCGTTGGAGGAGTGCCTCGAGTTCGCCCGTGAGGACGAGTGCGTCGAGGTCACCCCCGCCGCCGTGCGCATCCGCAAGGTCGAGCTGGACGCGTCGGCTCGCCAGCGCTCCTACGCGCGTCTCAAGCGCCAGGACGCGTAAGCACCAGCAGCAACACCCGCGGAGGCCCGTCCTCCGTCCGACGGCCCGGTCACCTGCAACAGGTGGCCGGGCCGTTCGCGGTTGTACCGTGGTCAGCGTGACTCTCGACCTGCTCTCGATCTACCAGGACCTGCACGCCCACCCGGAGCTCGGCTTCCAGGAGCACCGCACCGCCGGTGTCATCACTGCGAAGCTCGCCGAGATCGGTGGGATCGAGGTGACGACGGGCGTCGGCGGCACCGGCGTCGTCGGTGTCGTGTCGAACGGCGAGGGCCCCGTGGTCTGGCTCCGCGCCGACATGGACGGCCTGCCCGTGCAGGAGCGGACCGGCCTGTCCTACGCCAGCGAGCACGTCGGCACCGACGACGAGGGCCGCGAGGTCCCGACCATGCACGCCTGCGGCCACGACATCCACGTCACGTGGCTGCTCGGCACGCTCGAGCGCCTGGTCGCGACCACGGGGGACTGGCGCGGCACGGTCGTCGCCGTCTTCCAGCCTGCTGAAGAGGTCATCTCCGGCGCCCGCGCGATGGTCGAGGACGGCCTGGTCGAGCGGTTCCCGAAGCCGGACGTCGTGCTCGGGCAGCACTCCGCGCCCGCACCGGTCGGCATCGTCGCCGTCGGCACCGGCCCCGTGATGGCGTCGAGCGACCGGCTGACGGTGACCTTCAACGGTCGTGGGGCGCACGGTTCGGCGCCGCAGGCCTCGCTCGACCCGGTCGTCACCGCGGCCTCGGCCGTCGTGCGGCTGCAGACCGTCGTCGCCCGCGAGGTCTCGCCGAGCGACGCAGGGGTCGTCACCGTCGGCAGCTTCCACGCCGGCACGCGGGCGAACATCATCCCCGACGAGGCCGTCATCGAGATCTCGACCCGGGCCCGCAACGAGGAGACCCGCCAGCGCATCATCGCGTCGATCGAGCGCATCGTCCGTGCCGAGAGCACGGCCGGTGGCCTGGCCGAGCCGACGATCGTGCGTGCACCGGGCGCCGAGGTCACCGTGAACGACGCCGAGGCCGCCGCCACCGTGCTCGAGGCCATCCGCGCCGAGGTGCCGGGAGCCCGCGACCTGGAGATCGGGCTCGCCATGGCGTCGGAGGACGTCGGTCAGCTCGCCACCGCAGCCGGAGCGCCGCTCGTGTACTGGTTCACGGGCATCACCGACCCGGAGCGCTTCCGTCGCGGCGAGGAGATCCCGAGCAACCACTCGCCGTTCTACGCGCCGCAGGCCGAGACCGCGATCCCGGTCGGCGTCGACGCCCTGGTCGCGGCGACGCGCGCCTACGTCGCCTGACACGTTCTTCGGAAAGGAGGCCCGGGGCGGCCCCGCCGCGCACGTGACCGCCCCGGGGACGGCACGTTCACAGCCAACTCGCGCCGGGCCTCCCGGCTCGTCCGTTACGGTCGCGCCATGCGTTCCCTCCGTACCCCGCTGATCGCCGCCGTCGCTGCCGGCATCGCCCTGGCCGGGCTCACCGGCTGCTCGACCCAGGCCGTGCAGCAGGCAACCGACCTCGGGTCCTCCGTCGCGTCGAACGTCGCCGACGGGGTCGCGGGCATCGACGGCAAGGCGATCCAGGACGGCATGTCCTCGGTCGCCGGGGGCATCGACGGCGCGCTCGACACAGCGCTCAAGGGCGCGCACGTGACCTCCGACGGCAAGGTGCCGGACGGGTTCCCGTCCGCCGACGTCCCGCTCGTCGACGGCACCGTGCTCGGCGGGGGAGCCGGACCGAACGGCTCGGGATGGGTCGCGCAGGTCCGGGCAGCCTCGGTCGACGACTTCCAGGCCGCCGTGCAGCAGCTCACCGACGCCGGGTACACCGAGTCGGCGAAGCGTGCGGACTCGTCGAGCGCGTTCGGCATGTTCCGGAGCGACGCCTACCGCGTCGTCCTGACCTTCTCGGAGAGCAAGGACAGCGGCGGCGTCACGGCGACCTACATCGTCACGCCCCGCTAGTCCCGTACCCTTGGGGACGATGTCGAAGGCCCCTGCCACGCGCCCCGAGCGCGTCCTGATCGTGCACGCCCACCCCGACGACGAGACGCTCTCGTCGGGCGGGACCATCGCGACCCTGCTCGAGCGCGGCGCCGAGGTGACCGTGCTCACCGCGACCCGGGGCGAGCGCGGCGAGATGCTCACGGAGCGGTTGGCCCCGCTGGCGGGCGACCCCGCGCGGGTGGCACGGCACCGGGAGACCGAGATCGCCGCGGCCCTCGCCGCCCTCGGCGGGCCGCAGCACCTGTGGCTCGGCGGGCGCGGTGCCCGACCGACCGACCTGCCGGAGCGTCGCTACGTCGACTCCGGCATGCAGTGGGGCCCGGACGGACGGGCCATCGCCGCGGACGACGCCCCGGCCGACTCACTGACCGCGGCAGACCTGGGCGAGGTCGTGGACGACGTCCGCGCCGCGATCCGCTCCACCGGTGCCGACGCCGTGATCAGCTACGCCGACGACGGCGGCTACGGGCACCCCGACCACGTGCGGATGCACCACGCGGCGCAGTACGCGGCCCGAGCCGAGGAAGTCCCGTTCTCGATGATCGTCGACCCCGACCCCGACAGCGGTCAGGCCGACGTCACGGTCGACGTCCTGCCGGTCCGGGCCAAGGTGCGTGCGGCGGTCGAGCAGTACCGCTCCCAGGTCGCCGTCGACCCCGTGGACCCCGCCGACCCAGCGGCCCTGTCGTGGGTGATGCCGCACGGCGTCCGGCAGTACGCCCCGGCGGTCGAGGCGTTCCGGCACGACGCGGCCCCGCAGCCGGCGGCGCCCCAGACCTACGCCGAGATGTCCGGCCAGGGCAAGGCCGCGGCGGTCGTCGTCTCGCTGCTGCTCGGGCTGCTCGCCGGCGGCCTCGGGACGGTCACGCACCAGCAGACGATCGGCGCGTTCCCGGTCGGACTCGTCGTCACCACCCTCATCGTGCTCGGCCTGACCGTGGGCGTGCGGCTCGTCTACCGCTCGCGTGCGATGGTCGCCGCGATCGGCATCGGGATCCTCGTCGCGACGCAGGTGCTCGTGTCGGTCGGCGGGGAGAGCTCGCCGCTCGTCCTCGCCAATGCGGCCGGGTACGTGTGGACGTTCGCCCCCGCGGTCATCGCCGCCCTGGTCCTCGCGTGGCCGGACCTGTCGGGGCTGCGGTCCCGGACGGCCCCGGGCCGCGAGTAGACTCGAACCCGCTCGTCGAAGGGAGCACCCGAACCGTGACCTACGTGATCGCCCAGCCCTGTGTCGACGTCAAGGACCGCGCCTGCATCGACGAATGCCCGGTCGACTGCATCTACGAGGGTGACCGCTCGCTCTACATCCACCCCGACGAGTGCGTCGACTGTGGTGCGTGTGAGCCGGTCTGCCCCGTCGAGGCCATCTACTACGAGGACGACCTGCCCGACCAGTGGGCCGACTACTACAAGGCCAACGTCGAGTTCTTCGACGAGGTCGGGTCGCCCGGCGGTGCCGCGAAGGTCGGCGTGATCCACAAGGACCACCCCGTCGTCGCAGCCGAGCCCGTCCGCGGCTGACCGGACCCCCCTCGTGGCGCTCGACCTCCCCGACTTCCCCTGGGACCAGCTCGTCCCGTTCAAGCAGCGCGCCGCGGCGTACGAGGGCGGCATCGTCGACCTCAGCGTCGGATCGCCCGTCGACCCCACGCCCGAGGTCGTCCGCACCGCCCTGGCCACCGCGACCGACGCGCACGCCTACCCGCAGGTCGCCGGCACCCCGGCGCTGCGGCAGGCCATCGCCGACTGGTACGGCCGTCGGCACGGCGTCGCCCTGACCGAGGCGAACGCGCTGCCGACGATCGGCTCGAAGGAGTTCATCGCGGGCCTCGCGCTCTGGCTCGGCATCGGCCCCGGTGACACCGTGGTGTTCCCGGCCGCCGCGTACCCGACGTACGAGCTCGGAGCCGCACTGGTCCGCGCCGATGCCCTGGCCTCGGACGACCCGGCGGCGTGGCCGTCCACCACGAAGCTCGTGTGGCTGAACTCCCCGGGCAACCCCGACGGCCGCGTGCTGACCCTCGACGAACTCCGTGCCGCCGTGGTCCGCGCCCGCGAGCTCGGAGCCGTCATCGTCGGCGACGAGTGCTACGCCGAGCTCGGATGGGACCCGGACTACGCCACCACCCCGACGCCCACGATCCTCGACCCGCGGGTCGTCGGCGACTCGCTCGACGGCGTGCTGAGCGTGTACTCGCTGTCGAAGCAGTCGAACCTCGCCGGCTACCGTGCGGCCTTCGTCGCCGGTGACGCCGCGATCCTGGCCGACGTCCTGGCCGTCCGGAAGCACGCCGGGCTCATGCCGCCGCTGCCCGTACAGCAGGCCATGGTCATCGCGCTGCAGGACGAGACCCACGTGCAGCAGCAGAAGGCCCGCTACCGGGCCCGCCGGAACATGCTCCGGCGAGCACTCGAGGACGCCGGGTTCCGGATCGACCACAGCGAGGCCGGGCTCTACCTCTGGGCCACCCGTGGCGAACCCGCACTCGACACCGTGGCCTGGCTCGCCGACCGCGGGATCCTCGTCGCACCCGGCACGTTCTACGGCGCAGCAGGGGGCGAGCACGTCCGCGTGGCCCTGACGGCGACCGACGAACGCATCGCCGCGGCGGCGCAGCGACTGGCGAGCAGCCGTCGCCTCGGTACCGCGTAGCACGGACACGAGTACTCCGGGCGGGCCCCGCAATCCGTGAGGACCACCAAATCGTCACCTGGGATGTGTGCACGACCGACAGGTGCCGCGATTAGGCTGTCCTCGTGACTGACACTGCCAATGACGCTCAGAAGACGGCCACACCGCCCACCACGCCCGTCCCCGTGAGTCCCGCCGCCGAACAGCAGGGCGCGACCGCGACGCTGACGTTCCCGGGCGGCACGGCGGAGTTCCCGATCCTGCAGAGCGTCGACGGCGCGTCCGCGATCGACATCTCGACCTTCAAGAAGCAGACCGGGATGAACACGCTCGACTACGGGTTCGTGAACACCGGTGCGACGAAGAGCGCGATCACCTACATCGACGGCGACCAGGGCATCCTGCGCTACCGCGGGTACCCGATCGACCAGATCGCCGGCAACTGCACCTTCCTCGAGGTCGCGTGGCTCCTGATCTACGGCGAGCTGCCGACCCCCACCGAGCTCGAGCAGTTCGACGCCCGCATCCGTCGGCACACGCTGCTGCACGAGGACCTCCGCCGTCTGTTCGACGCCCTGCCGCACTCGGCGCACCCGATGTCCGTGCTCTCGAGCGCCGTGAGTGCCCTGTCCACGTACTACGAGGACGACATGGACGTCGACGACCCCGAGAAGGTCGAGCTGCAGACCGTCCGGCTCCTCGCCAAGCTCCCGGTGATCGCGGCCTACGCCCACAAGAAGGCCATCGGGCAGGCGTTCCTGTACCCGGACAACTCGCTGTCGTTCGTCGACAACTTCCTGCGACTGAACTTCGGCACCATGGCCGAGACCTACAAGCCCAACCCGGTGCTCTCGAAGGCGCTCGAGCGGCTCCTCATCCTGCACGAGGACCACGAGCAGAACGCCTCGACCTCGACGGTGCGCATGGTCGGCTCGACGAAGGCGAACATGTTCGCCTCGATCTCGGCCGGCATCAACGCCCTGTACGGCCCGCTGCACGGCGGCGCGAACGAGGCCGTGCTCGAGATGCTCCAGCAGATCAAGGACTCGGGCGAGCCCGTGACGCGCTTCGTCGAGCGGGTGAAGAACAAGGAGCAGGGCGTCAAGCTCATGGGCTTCGGACACCGCGTCTACAAGAACTACGACCCGCGCGCGAAGCTCGTCAAGGAGTCCGCGCACGAGGTCCTCGAGTCCCTCGGTGTGCAGGACGACCTGCTCGACATCGCGATGGAACTCGAGCAGATCGCGCTCGAGGACGAGTACTTCGTCAGCCGCAAGCTCTACCCGAACGTCGACTTCTACACCGGCATCATCTACAAGGCGATGGGCTTCCCGCCGCGGATGTTCACCGTCCTGTTCGCGATCGGTCGTCTGCCGGGCTGGATCGCCCAGTGGCGCGAGCTGAACAACGACCCACTGAACAAGATCGGTCGCCCGCAGCAGCTCTACGTGGGTGCGCCCGAGCGGGACGTCCCCTCGCGCTGACCGACTCCGAGCGCCCCGCCCCACGGTTCCGTGGTGCGGGGCGCTCGTGCGTGTGCGCCGCCTGCCGAGCGTCGCCGTCCCGTCCCGTCCCGTCTGTGCTCGTCGTTCGTCGAGCGGGCGAAACACCCGGGCAGCCTGCGTGCGCGTGCTGGCATTTCGCCCGCTCGCGGGGTGGCGGGGCGCGCCGCTCGCCTCTGCCGAGTGGTCGCGAACTGTCGTCCGGCGGGTGTCGCAGCGACGGTTCGTGCGCCCTCGGCGCCCCGCGGACGGTGTGTTGTGACCACTCGCGGGGCGGGGTGGGGCACTGGACGCGACGGCCTGGAGGCCCGGTGGCGGTCTCGTGGACCGGCTCCGGGCCTCCCGTGCGGGCGTGTCGGGCGCGGGACGGCGGGACGCGCCGCTCACCTCCGCCGAGTGGTCGTGAACTGTCGTTGGGTGGGTGTCCAACCGACGGTTCGTGCACCCCCGGCGCCCGCGGACGACGTGTCGTGACCGCTCGCGGGGCGGGGCGCTGGACGCGACGGCCTGGAGGCCCGGTGGCGGTCTCGTGGACCGGCTCCGGGCCTCCAGGCGGGCGCGTCGGGCGCGGGGCGGCGGGACGCGCCGCTCACCTCCGTCAAGTGGTCGTGAACTGTCGTCCGGCGGGTGTCGAACCGACGGTTCGGGCGCCCGCGGCGCCCGCGGACGGTGTGTCGTGACCACTCGCGGGGCGGGCCTCCGGGCCGGCGCGCCCGGCGTGGTGCGCTACGCGTGCAGCGCGGTGTTCAGCTGGATGCCCTCGCCCTTGCGCTGCAGCGCCTCGACGGCCCCGCTGACGCTGTTGCGGCGGAACAGGATGTTCGGGGTGCCGGAGAGCGCGGCAGCCTTGACGGTCTTCGGGGTGCCGTCGGGGTTCGGGGCCGCGCCGACCAGCACGACCTTGGTGCCGGCCGTGACGTAGAGACCGGCCTCGATGACGGAGTCGTCACCGAGCGAGATGCCGAGGCCCGCGTTCGCGCCGAGCAGCGCGCGTTCGCCGAGCGAGACACGGTGCGTGCCTCCGCCGGACAGGGTGCCCATGATCGAGGCGCCGCCGCCGATGTCGGTGCCGTTGCCGACGACGACGCCCTGCGAGACGCGGCCCTCGATCATGGCGTCGCCCAGGGTGCCGGCGTTGAAGTTCACGAAGCCCTCGTGCATGACGGTCGTACCCGGTGCCAGGTGGGCGCCGAGACGGACCCGGTTCGCGTCGCCGATCCGCACGCGGTCCGGCACGACGTAGTCGACCAGACGCGGGAACTTGTCGATCGCGTGCACGGCGATGCCGGCGCGCTGCAGGGACGGGCGCAGGCGCGTCAGGGACTCGGGGTGCACCGGGCCGGCGTTCGTCCACGCGACGATCGGCAGGTGGCCGAAGACGCCGTCGAGGGAGACCTCGTTCGGGCGGACGTGCAGGTGGCTCAGCAGGTGCAGGCGGAGGTACGCGTCCGGGGTGCTCGTCGGGCCGGCGTCGATCGTGATCTCGGTGGTGACGGCCTCGATCCGGACCTCACGGCGGGGGTCGTCCCCGACGTGCGCCTGCAGCTCGGCGGGGAACACGGCGTCGGCGGGCAGCGCGCCGAGGTGCGTCTCGGGGTACCAGGTGTCGAGCGTCGTGCCGTCGGCGGCGATCGTCGCGAGGCCGTGGCCCCAGGCGTGGGTCGGGCGGTCGGTGGCAGTCGTGTCGGTCACGGCTCCAGGGTACCGAGCGCCGGTCGGCGGGCACCGTCCGTCCGGACTGCCGGGGCGGTCGGGTCGCCGACCGTCCGGACTGCCGGGGCGGTGCGAGGGGCGGCCGGTAGGCTGCCCGCATGCCGGAGCACCTCGACCTCACCGCCTCGTCCATCGACATCACCCGTGCCATCTGCGACATCGAGTCGGTGTCCGGCAACGAGCAGGCCCTCGCCGACGCGATCGAGGCCGTGCTCGCACCGCTGCCGCACCTCGAGGTGATCCGCGACGGCGACGCGATCGTGGCGCGGACGAACCTGGGCCGCGACCGCCGGGTCGTCATCGCCGGTCACATCGACACCGTCCCGCTCAACGACAACCTGCCGACCGAGTTCCGGACCTCCGAGGACGGCACCGAGATCCTCTGGGGCCGCGGCACCGTCGACATGAAGGCGGGCTGCGCGGTGCAGCTCAAGCTCGCGTACGACCTCGTCGACCCCTCGGTCGACGTCACGTGGGTCTGGTACGACCACGAAGAGGTGAGCGACGCCCTGAACGGCCTCGGCCGCCTGGCCCGGACGCGACCCGAACTCCTCGCCGCCGACTTCGCGATCCTGGGTGAGCCGTCCGGGGCGCAGATCGAGGGCGGGTGCAACGGCAACCTCCGCGCCGAGATCCGCACGTTCGGCAAGCGCTCGCACAGCGCCCGGAGCTGGATCGGCGACAACGCCATCCACAAGACCGCCCCGATCCTGGCCACCCTGGCCGCGTACGAGCCCCGCACGGTCACGGTCGACGGGCTCGAGTACCGCGAGGGCCTGAACGCGGTCGGCATCAGCGGCGGCATCGCGGGCAACATCATCCCGGACGAGGCGATGGTGCACGTGAACTACCGGTTCGCCCCCTCGCGCTCGGCTGACGAGGCCGTCGCCCACATCCGCGAGCTGTTCGACGGGTACGAGGTCACGATCGTCGACCTCGCCGCCGGTGCCCGCCCCGGTCTCGACGCCCCGCTCGCGCAGGACTTCGTCGCGGCCGTCGGCGGACCGGAGCCCCGTCCGAAGTACGGCTGGACCGACGTCGCACGCTTCTCGGCGCTCGGGGTCCCCGCGGTCAACTACGGCCCCGGCGAGCCGGTCTTCGCCCACCACGACGACGAGCAGGTCCCGGTCGCGCAGATCACCGCGGTCGAGGCCGGGCTGCGTCGGTGGCTGACGGCCTGACGACGGCGGGGGCCACCCGGAGGACCCCTGCTCGGAACCGTTGGCGGGCCCGGTACCGGGTCGTCCCCTGGTGGGTGCGCATCACGGTCGTCTACGTGCTGGCGCGGCTCGTGACCGGTGCCATGATGCTCGCGTTCGCGGGTGTGCAAGCGGCGAACTCGTTCACCGTGCAGAGCCCGGGCTACCTGTCGTTCGCGTCGATCTGGGACGGCGCCTGGTACCGCGTGATCGCCACGGGCGGGTACCCGTCGACGCTGCCGGTCGACGCCGCCGGGCACGTGACCGAGAACGCGTGGGCGTTCATGCCCGCGTACCCGTTCCTGGTGCGCGGGCTCATGCTGCTCACCGGAGCGTCGTTCGAGTTCGTCGCGGTCTCGGTGTCGTTGCTCGCCGGACTCGGGGCCGCGCTGGTGTTCCGCCGGCTCATGGGGCGGTTCCTCGACCCCGCACGGGCGACGTTCGCCACGGTGTTGTTCTGCGTCGCACCGGTGTCCGCGATGTTCCAGGTGGCCTACGCGGAGTCGATGGGCCTGTTCCTGTTGCTCGTCGCGCTGCTGCTCATGGTTGATCGACGGTGGTGGGCGATGCTGCCCGTCGTGCTGCTGCTCGGCATGACGCGGCCGACGGGCCTCGCCTTCGCGTTCCTGGTGGTGCTCTTCGTGGCCGCGTGGGCGATCCGGCCGGCGTGGGTGCGCTCGTCGGAGCCGCTCACCCTCCGCCGACTCGTGCCCCCCGCGGTGGTCGCCACGGTGTCGGGTCTGGTCGGGCTGGCGTGGCCGGCGATCGCGTGGGCGGTCACCGGGGTGCCGAAGGCCTACACCGACACCGAGCTCGCCTGGCGGTCGTCGTACATCGGGTGGAAGGAGCTCGTGCCGTTCGCGCCGTGGGTGCAGGGGTTCGGGTGGTGGTTCGGGCAGCCGGCCGGCACGGTCCTGCTCGTCGTCGTGCTCGTCGGGTTCGCGGCGTTCGTGTGCATGCCCGCCGCACGCCGGATCGGCATCGAGCTCCGACTCTGGGGCGTGGCGTACCTCGTGTACCTGCTCGCGGTGTTCTTCCCGCAGTCGAGCACCTGGCGCATCCTCGTGCCGATCGCGCCGTTGCTCGGGATCGTCGCGCTGCCGCGGTCGCGGGTGTACCGCGTGGCCGTCGTCGTCGCGTTCGTCGGGCTGCAGTGGGTGTGGCTGTACTACACGTGGTGGATCGACGGCTACGACTGGACCCCGCCGTGATCGATGCGGGGCTCCGGAGGCCCGTGGTTCCGCGTTCTGCGGAGCATCCGGACAGCACATCCGACACCCCCAACCTGGGCGGTTTCGCAGTTGCCCCCTCCATACGGGATAATGGGGCTGCATTTACTGCACGAAAGGGGACATCTGATGGCAGCCATGAAGCCGAGGACCGGTGACGGGCCGATGGAGGCTGTTAAGGAGGGTCGACTCATCATCGTGCGGGTTCCGCTCGAAGGTGGAGGCCGCCTGGTCGTCTCGGTCAACGATGCCGAGGCCAAGGAACTCCACGACGCACTCGCTGAGGTCGTCTCGGCCTAGTACGTCGAAGCACCAGAACGGAAGGCCCGGAGCGTGTACGCTCCGGGCCTTCCGTCTGTGCGCTGCCGATCCCGCGGCTGGGGGATCCGCGGCGCTGTCGGTCGGCTCCGGCAGGATGGGGCCGTGCCGAGGACGAGACTGCCGATCCGCCGCGTCGAGGAGTACGCGCCCGACCCGATGCCGCGCGACGTCTGGCCCGCGACGCTCGCGCCCGTGCGGCAGCTGCTCGACGACGGGCTCGACCTCGCTCCGGTGACGGTGCTGGTCGGTGAGAACGGTGCCGGCAAGTCCACCCTGGTGGAGGCGATGGCGCTCGCCTTCGGCATGGGGCCCGAGGGCGGTTCGACGAAGTCCGGGCACAGCACCCGCCCGAGCGAATCGCAGCTCTGGGAACACATCGCCCTGCACCGGGAGCCCGGCGCGGTGCGGTCCGGCTTCTTCCTGCGCGCGGAGACCATGCACGGGGTGTTCACCTACCTCGAACAGCACCCCGGGGGAGCCGAGCCGCTGCTCCACGAGCGGAGCCACGGTGAGTCGTTCCTCGACTTCGTCATCCACCGGTCGCAGTGGCCCGGGCTCTGGATCCTCGACGAGCCGGAGTCCGCCCTGTCGTTCTCGGGGTGCCTGGCGCTGATCGGGCTCCTGCAGTCCATCGTCGAGACGGGTGTCGGCCAGGTCGTGCTCTCGACCCACTCACCCGTGCTCGCCGCGTTCCCCGGGGCCGAGATCCACGAGGTCGGCGAGTGGGGCCTGCGGCGCACCGGATGGCGCGACCTCGACCTGGTGCGGAACGAGCGTGCGTTCCTCGAGTCGCCCGAGCGGTACCTGCGGCACCTGGACTGACCTGCGAGAACGCCGGCGGGTCGAGCGCTAGTTGGTGACCTTCGTCAGCTGCAGCAGGCCGTCGCCGGCGGGCGACAGCGCGCTGCGCACTGCACCCGACGTCGACACCTCGGTCAGGAGCAGCCGGAAGTCCGTGGTGGCACGGTCGCGCTTCACCGGGTCGGCCACGCGTCCGCGCCAGAGGGCGTGCGGCACCAGGACGGTGCCACCCAGGCGGGCGAGCCGCAGCCCGTGCTCGACGTACTCGATCACGTGCTCGGGGTCGGCGTCGACGAGCACGACGTCGTACGAGGCCTCGTTCATGCGGGGGAGCACCTGGTTCGCCCGACCAGGGATGAGTCGGATCCGTGCGGGAGCGGTGCCGGCGCTGATGTAGGCGTCGCGGGCGAACTGCTGGTGGTCGACCTCGACGTCGATCGTGGTCAGGGTCGCGTTCGGAGCGCCGGCGAGCAGGTACAGGCCGGAGACCCCGAGGCCGGTGCCGATCTCGATGATGCTCGTGGCTCGCGAGGCTGCGGCGATGACGGCGATCTGCGCACCGATCGCGGGCGAGATCGCTTCGACCCCGAGTTCCAGGGAGTGCTCACGAGCACGGGCGATCGCCTCGGTCTCCGAGACGATGTCCTCGGCGAACTTCCAGTTCGACTCTTTCTCTGACACGCACACTCCGTTCGGGAGACAACTCTAGAGGTGCAACGCAGCAGCAGGCGTTAGGCTCGCTCGCGTGGACATCCCGCTCGACAAGATCCTGATCATCGGGGTCATCGGCGTCCTCTTGCTCGGGCCGCAGCGCCTGCCGATGTACGCCCAGAAGCTGGCCGAGTTCGTCAAGGCCGTTCGTCGATTCGCCGACACCGCGAAGGAGCGGATGCGCGACGAGATGGGCCCCGAGTTCGACGACATCGAGTGGCAGAAGCTCGACCCGCGCCAGTACGACCCGCGCCGCATCATCCGAGACGCCCTGCTCGACTCCGGCACGAGTGCCGCAGCCGTCCAGACCGCGCAGGTCACGGCCTCGAAGGTGCGCGCGACGGCTCCCGTCGTGCCCCTGGCCGCCGGTGAACCGGCACCCTTCGACGCCGAGGCGACCTGACGCCCGTCACGTGCCCACCTGACGGACTGGAGGCCCGGTGCCAGCTGGCACCGGGCCTCC
>NZ_MJGL01000003.1:721677-729982 GCF_001864855.1 Curtobacterium sp. MCBA15_005 | reverse complement strand
CTCCCGTCCGTTCCGGTGCGGACGTCTGCTGCTCCGCCTACGGGCGGAAGCGGCCCTCCTCGACCTCGCGCCAGAACCGACGGCTGCGGAAGTACGCCGCCGGGCCCGCCGGGAAGCCGCGGAACTCGTGGTACGCCAGCGAGCGCGGGATCCGGGTCGTGGAGGCCTCGGTGATGCTCTCGGCCGCGGCGTCACGCCGGCCGGCCAGTCGTGACACGAGCTGCTTCAGCTTGATCTTGCCGGCGCGGGGCATCAGCCGCGCGAGCACGATCGCGTGCCGGCGGTCCTTCGCGATGAGCTCGCACATCAGCGCCGTGAACCCGACGCCGTTCGAGTGGAGCTGCCCGTGCAGCCCGGCGAGGTCCTGCCGGTGCCGGTGGTGCACGACCGCGCGGGGTTCGAAGCCGATCCGGCCACCGCTCCACAGGATGTCGATGAAGATCGCCAGGTCCTCGCCACCGCGGGCGGGCACACCGGCACCGAGCACGGGGTCGAACCCGCCGACGGCGTCGAAGGCCGACCGTCGGACCGCCCAGTTCGCGCCGGCGCCGTAGCCGCCGATGCCGTACACGGCGAAGTGCTTCTGCACCGAGCCGTCGGGGCGGACGGCCCGGGCCTGCGCGTGACGCATGACCCCGGGGACGTCGTCCGGCACGATGGTCACCGGCTGGAAGGTGCGCTCGCCGCTGAAGCCGCCGTAGTATGCCTCGTACCAGATCTGCGCGGGGGTCTCGAGCTCGACGGGCAGGATCATCCCGGTGACCGCGGCGACCTCGGGCTCGCGGACGAAGCGCGTGCCGATGGACCGGAGCCACTGTGCGTCGACCCGGACGTCGTCGTCGGTGAACGCGATGATCTCGCCGTGCGCCGCGGCGACCCCGGCGTTGCGACCGGCGGAGCAGCCCGGACGGCGTTCGGTGACCAGCCGGACGTCGCGGCCCTCGAGCAGCCCGGGCAGGGCGTCGACCTCGGGCAGCTTCACGCGGTTGTCGACGAGGATGACCTCGTACCGCGGGTAGTCGAGGTGCTCGAGGAAGTCGAGCAGCTTCCGGATGTCCTCGACCCGGGTGACGATGGTCGACACGACGATCGAGATGAGCGGGAGGTCGAGGTCGGGGATGGGGGTCTGGGTCGCACCGGAGGTCCGTGCGAGGCCGTCCACCAGGGGCGCCATCGCGCGGGCGGCATCGGCCGGGTCCGCGGTGAGCAGCACGTCGAGGGTGGTGACGGGGAAGCCGTCGCGGTAACCGACGACGAGCGCGGAGGAACCCGACTCGTCGGCGACCAGGCGCGGCAGCGGAGCGTCGAGGTCGACGCTGACGACCCGACGGGGGCCGGGCACGGTGACGGAGGAGTGCAGGGTCATGGTCGGGACGCTACGACCGCCCGCGGTGTCCGGACAACGGACCGGACCAGCAGTGGCGGGGTTCGTGCGGGGTTCCGCAGCGCGGTGCGTGTGCCCCCGACGGGGGTGAGCGCTCACCCAGGAAGCCACGGGAACCTCATGGGTCACGCTCAGGTCACGGAACCGATGCAACCGGTTGCGCTCCCGCTGGACCGGGCGTAGCTTCCTCCACCAGCAGGCAGCGGCGCTTGCTCCAGGGCAGTGTCGTCGAACCCGATTGATGCCCCCTGGTGATCTCAACGAGGAGACAACGCTGTGAAGACAACACGCTCAAGGGTGCGGTTCGCATCCGTTGCCGGGGTCGCCGTCATCGGCCTCGTGCTCACCGGCTGCTCGAGCGGGAGCTCCGGCGCCGGCTCGGACGACGCCAAGAGCGGCCAGGACAGCCGCGGACCCATCACCTACGTGCAGGGCAAGGACAACTCGAACGTCGTCCGCCCGCTCATCGCGAAGTGGAACAAGGCCCACCCGGACGAGAAGGTCACCTTCAAGGAGCAGTCCGACCAGGCCGACCAGCAGCACGACGACCTCGTGCAGCACTTCCAGGCGAAGGACGAGAACTACGACGTCGTCGACGTTGATGTCGTCTGGACCGCCGAGTTCGCCGCGAAGAGCTGGCTGACGCCGCTGACCGGCGACATGAAGATCGACACCTCGAAGCTCCTGCCGTCGACGGTGAAGACCGCCACCTACAACGACACCCTCTACGCCGCGCCGCAGACCTCGGACGGCGCGCTGCTCTACTACCGCAAGGACCTCGTCAAGACGCCTCCGACCACGTGGAAGGAGATGATGGCCGACTGCAAGATCGCGAAGGACGCCGGCATCGGCTGCTACGCCGGGCAGTTCGCGAAGTACGAGGGTCTGACGGTGAACGCCTCCGAGGCGATCAACGGCTCCGGTGGTTCGGTGCTCAGCAAGAGCGGCGACCCGGACGTCGACACCTCGGACGCCAAGGCCGGCCTGCAGAACCTGGTCGACGCGTTCGAGGACGGGAACATCCCGGCCGAGGCCATCACCTACCAGGAGGAGCAGGGCCGCACCGCGTTCGAAGCCGGCAAGCTGCTGTTCCTGCGCAACTGGCCGTACGTCTACAACCTGGCGAAGACCGACGGTTCGAGCACGGTCAAGGACACGTTCGGCATCGCGCCGATCCCCGGTGCCGACGGCGTCGGTGCCTCCACGCTCGGTGGGCACAACGCGGCGATCAGCGTGTACTCGAAGCACAAGGCGACGGCGCACGACTTCCTCGAGTTCCTCATCTCGAACGACACGCAGAAGTTCTTCGCGACGCAGGGGTCGCTCGCCCCGGTCGTCGGTGACCTCTACACCGACTCCGAGCTGACGGCGAAGCTGCCCTACCTGCCGACGCTGCTCAAGTCGATCGAGTCGGCGGAGCCGCGCCCGGTCACGCCGTTCTACCCGGCGGTGACGAAGGCGATCCAGGACAACACCTACGCGGCGCTCAAGGGATCGAAGTCGGTCGACGAAGCCATGAAGGACATGCAGGACGCCCTGAAGTCGGCGACCAGCAGCTGACACACAGCGGCTCACGCCGCATCGGACGGGAGGCCCGTGGCGGGTCCGCCACGGGCCTCCCGTCCGCCCCGTACTTGCGTTCCGACACCCCCGGCAAGGAGGCCGACACGTGTCAGCAGCAACCGAGATCCCCGCAGCCATCCCCAACCCGACGGGCATGGAACCGAAGCGCCGACGGCGCAAGGGCGGACTCAACGCCGAGCACGGCCGGTGGGCCGTGTACCTCATCGGCCCGACCATCCTGCTCCTCGCGATCGTCATCGGCTACCCGGTCGTCAGTGCGATCATCCAGTCGTTCCAGCTCGACCAGGGCCTCGACAAGGCCACCGGCCTGTTCGTGCAGGGCGGGTTCGCCGGCATCACGAACTACGCGCACTGGCTCGGTCAGCAGTGCGGCAACGTCACGTGCCCGCCCGGCAGCCTCGGTTCCCAGTTCTGGGTGTCGATGGGCAACACGTTCTTCTTCACCGTCGTCACCGTGCTCGCCGAGACGGTCATCGGCGTGTGGATGGCCATCATCATGAACCGCAACTTCAAGGGCCGCGCCCTCGTCCGTGCCGCGATCCTGGTGCCGTGGGCGATCCCGACGGCCGTCACCGCGAAGCTCTGGTACTTCATCTTCGACGCGAACGGCGTGCTGAACCACGTCCTCGGGCAGCAGATCCTGTGGACGAGCGGCGAGTGGGCGTCCCGGTGGGCGGTCATCATCGCCGACACCTGGAAGACCACGCCGTTCATGGCGCTGCTCATCCTGGCGGGCCTGCAGCTGATCCCGGAGGAGGTCTACGAGGCCGGCAAGATGGACGGCGCCTCGACGTTCCAGCGCTTCGTGCTCATCACCCTGCCGCTCATCAAGCCCGCGCTGATGGTCGCGATCCTGTTCCGCGTGCTCGACGCGCTGCGCATGTACGACCTGCCCGCGATCCTCACCGGCGGTGGCGGTGGTTCCGGCAACGCCACCACGACCCTGTCGATCCTGGTCGTCGAACAGATCCGGCAGGGCTTCAACTCCGCGTCGGCGCTGTCGACCATCACCTTCCTGGTGATCTTCATCGTGGCGTTCGTCTTCGTCCGGTTCCTCGGCGCCAACGTCGTGCAGACGCAGGCCGCCCAGCAGAAGGGTGAACTCAAGTGACCCTCGCAGCAGACCGCCCCCGGTCCTCCGCAGCAGCACGCGACCGCGCCGTCGACCGCACCGAGGTGCGCGTGCGCCGCGACACCGGGCCGCGCATCCGCACGGCCGTGCAGGCGATCGTCATCGCCGTGTGGTGCCTCCTGCCGTTCTACTGGATGGTGGTGACGAGCTTCCGCGACGTCGGGTTCACGTTCGACGCCACCCCGTGGCCGACGCACGTCACGCTCGACAACTACGCGACGGCGTTCTCCACGTCGCTCGGCAACCACCTCGGTCGGGCACTCGCCAACAGCCTGCTCATCGGCGGGGTCGTGACGATCATCGCCCTGCTCGTCGGCACCACGGCGGCGTACGCCCTCGCCCGGCTCGAGTTCCGCGGCAAGTCGCTCATCGCCGGCGCGATCCTGGCCGCGTCGATGTTCCCCGGCGTCGCCCTCATCTCGCCGCTGTTCCAGCTGTTCACCGACATCGGGTGGATGGGGTCGTACCAGGCGCTCATCCTGCCGAGCATCTCGTTCGTGCTGCCGCTGACCGTGTACACGCTCGCGTCGTTCTTCCGCGAGATGCCGTGGGACCTGGAAGAAGCAGCCCGCATCGACGGGTGCACCCGGGTGCAGGCGTTCCGGCGGATCATCCTGCCGCTCGCGGCGCCCGCGGTGTTCACCACGGCGATCCTGGCGTTCATCTCAAGCTGGAACGAGTACCTCATCTCGTCGCAGCTGTCGAGCGACGCGACCCAGCCGGTGACCGTGGCGATCGCCTCGTTCGCCGGGTCACAGCCGCACCAGGAGCCCTACACGGCGGTGATGGCCGCCGGCACGATCGTCACGATCCCGCTCGTGGTCCTCGTCCTGATCTTCCAGCGGCGCATCGTGGCGGGGCTCACCGCCGGCGGCGTGAAGGGCTGACGACCATGGCGCAGCGCGGACCCACCCGTCCCACCGCCCGCATCGAGGAGTCGATCGGCTTCGTCGGCATGTTCGGCGTCCTGTTCCTCGGCGTGACGGTGTTCTGCGAGCTCACCGGGCGACCGGCGCTCGGCTGGGCGCTCACCCTGCTCGTGTGCGTGCTCGGCGTCGTCGCCCTGGACCGGTGGCGGGTCGCCGTCCTCCGCCGCACCGCACCGCAGGACGGCACGGGTGCGTCCGTGCCCCGGGGCGTCGGTGCTGCGCCCGCGGTGGCCCCGGTGCACACGTCGGTCACCGACCCCACCGGTCGCAGGCCTCGACCCGGCGCGGACGGACGGGTGCACCAGCACGCCGGCTGGGACGAGGTCGCACCGGCTGCACGACGGCCGGCGCGCACCGCACGGGTACCGGAACGCCGGGCGGACCGCGGCGTGCCCGCGGTGGCGGCCCGACGCCGTGGACCCGACGCACCGGCGGACGTGACGCACGGCACGGACGGCTGACGGGCCTCCCGGGTCGCACCGATGGGGATCCAGGAGATCGCGACCGTCACGGGGCTGTCGAAGTCCACCGTGTCGCGGGCGCTCCGCGGCATGTCGAACGTGGCCGACACCACGATCGAGCAGGTGCAGCGGGTCGCCGACGAACTCGGGTACGTCCCGAGCTCGGCGGCGGCCGGCCTCGCCACCGGTCGTCAGCGCGCCGTCGGGGTGGTCGTGCCCGTCATCGACCGCTGGTTCTACGTGAAAGCGCTCGGCGGTGTCGACGCGGAGCTCCGCCAGGCCGGGTACGACCTGGTCCTCTACAACCTCGGCGGCCCGGGCGGCGACCGCGACCGGGCGTTCCGACGCTCGATGCTGCGGCACCGCGTCGACGGCCTCGTCCTGCTCTCCCTGGTGCTCGACGCCACCGAACGGGCCGAACTCGAACTCAGCCGGCACCCCATCGTCGTCATCGGCGGGCCGGCACCGGGCCTGCGGAACGTGGGCGTCGACGACCGCGAGGTCACCCGGATCGCGGTCGAGCACCTGCACGGCCTCGGCCACCGGCGCATCGCCTACGTCGGCGGGCAGGACGAGGCCGGCATGAACGTCGCCGTGCCGCACCTGCGGCGGGACGGGTTCCTCGACGCCGTGCGGTCGTCGGGACAGGCCGTACCGGAACGGTGGTCGCTCGACGGCCGGTTCTCGTTCGCCGGCGGAGCCGCCGCCGGGGCCGTGCTGTTCGCCGAGCCCGCGTCGGAACGACCGACGGCGGTGCTCTGCGCCTCGGACGAGATGGCCCTCGGCGTCCTGCTCGCCGCACGCCGAGCCGGACTCGCGGTACCGGAGGACGTGTCCGTGATGGGGGTCGACGGCCACGAGTACGGCGCCACCGTCGGACTCACCACGGTCGCGCAGGACCCGGTGGCGCAGGGACGGACCGCTGCCCGAGCGGTGCTCGCCGAGGTCGACGGCGGTGTCGCCGGCCCGATCGCGGCGGCACCCGCGCACCTGGTCGTCCGCGCGACCACGGGGCCCCGCCCGCACGGTGCCGCGTAGGGTCGCCCGCATGGAGGTCACCAAACTCGAACACGCCTGCCAGGTCATCACCGAGGGGGACGCCCGCCTGGTCCTCGACCCGGGGAACTTCACCCGACCGGTCGACGTGACCGGGGTCGTCGCCGTCGTCGTCACGCACGAGCACCCGGACCACGTCACCCCCGAGCAGGTCCGGCGCATCCTCGACGCCAATCCCCGTGCGGTCGTCATCGGGCCGGAGGGGGTCCGCGCGGCGCTCGCCGAGGCGGGTGTCACGGTCGACGTCGTCACGGACGGCGACCACCGGACGGTCGGCCCCTTCGCGCTCACCTTCCACGGCACGCGGCACCAGCTGATCCATTCGTCCGTGCCGATCGTCGACAACACCGGCGTGCTCGTGGACGGCCGACTGTTCCACCCGGGCGACTCGTACACGGACCCTGGCGTCCCGGTCGAGGTCCTCGCGGCACCCGTCGGGGCGCCGTGGCTCAAGGTCGCCGAGATGATGGACTACGTCGCCGCGATCGCGCCGTCCCGCGCGTACCCGATCCACGAGGCCACCCTGTCCGAGGTCGGCCTCGGCATGCACACGGGGCGGCTCCGCGAGGCCGTCGAGCCCGCCGGGTCGCTCGTCGTGCTGCGTCCGGGGGAGTCGCTCACGCTCTAGGGCTGCGCTGCGCTGCGCGGCCTGGAGGCCCGTGGCGGCGCCGCCACGGGCCTCCTGTCCGCATCGTGTGCAGGAACGGTCGGGTCCGTGCGCCCGGGGCGACCGTTTCTGCTCACGAAGCGCGACGCAGTCGCGCCGCGACCAGGCGGTCGAGCGTCAGGGCGTCCCACGGAGCGTGCCGCTCGGCGTCGTTGTCGAAGTACACGTAGACGTCCCGGCCGGCCTCGGCGTGCTCGAGGACCGTCGTCGCCCACCCGCCGAGCGCCCGGGGTGAGTACCCGTCGTGGTAGGTCCGGGGTGCACCGTGCAGCCGGAGGTACGCGAGCGGTGCCCCGGTGTCCGCCCGGAAGCGGGGGAAGTCGCCGGCGTGCGAGTCGACCAGGGCGACGCGGTGCCGGCGGAGCACGTCGAGGTGCTCGTCGCCGAAGCCGGCTGCCCGGACCTCGAGCGCGTGGTGGATCGGCCTCGCCGGTTCCTCCGGCTCCACGAGTCCGTCCGGTTCGCCGGGGACCTTGTCGTCGTGGTGGCGTGCGAGCTCGGCGGCCGCACCGTGCGTCCGGGGGAGCACCCCGAGGAACGCGTCGAGCACCTCCGGCGTCGGCAGCAGGCGCTCGGGCAGCTGCCAGAGCACGGGCCCGAGGGTGTCCCCGAGCTCCAGCGGACCCGAGGCGAAGAAGTTCGCCAGCGCGGTCTCGACGTTCCGCAGCCGCAGCATGTGCGTGACGTACCGGCCGCCCTTGACCGCGAACCGGAACCGCTGCCCGCCCGAGGCCGCACGCCACGCCCGGTACCGCGCCGGACGCTGGAGCGAGTAGAAGGATCCGTTCAGCTCCACCGTCGGGAACCGCGACGCCACGTGCTCGAGCCACCGCCGCTTCGCGAGGCCCTCGGGGTAGAAGTCCCCACGCCAGCCGTCGTACTGCCACCCGGACAGGCCGATCCGGACCGTGGCCGAGTTGTTGCCGCCGACGTGACGAGGCGCTGCGATCGCGTCGTGGTCGGCCGTCATCGATCCACCGTATGCCCGCTCCGACATGGCGGCACACCCGGGCGACACGCCCCGTTTTGGTGCGGATGCGAGCCTTGTGCAATACTTGTCGAGTTGTCGGAACGGCCCCATCGTATAGCGGC
>NZ_MJGL01000003.1:693095-720861 GCF_001864855.1 Curtobacterium sp. MCBA15_005 | reverse complement strand
GAATCCCGCTGGGGTCACCAGCACGCAAACCCCCGCCCAGCTCCGGCTCGGCGGGGGTTTCGTCGTCTCGGCTAGCCTGGATCGTCCCCGTCGCCCGGGGAACGATCGCCTCGCGACGGGAGCACGATGCACGCTGAACGCCCACCACATCTGTGCTGGAGGCTCGTCGCCCTGGTCGCCCTCGGCGGCGCGATCGGGACGGCCGTCCGCGCACTCCTCGCCGCAGCGTTCCCCGCGCACGACGGGATCAGCTGGACCATCCTCGCGATCAACGTCGTCGGGGCGTTCTGCCTCGGCTTCCTGCTCGACGCGCTCGCACGCCGCGGCCCGGACGTCGGTCGTCGTCGCGCGGTCCGGCTGTTCGTCGGCACGGGCGTCCTCGGCGGTTTCACGACCTACAGCACGCTCGCGGACGACACCGCGCAGTTGCTCGACCTCGGCCGTTGGGCGGCGGGCAGCGGGTACGCCCTGCTGTCGGTCGTGCTCGGACTCGTCGCAGTCGTCCTCGGTCTGTGGGTCGCCGCGGCCACCCGGCCCCGCACCCGCCCCGAACCGCTGCAGGACGCCCGATGAGCCCGGTCGAACTGGTCCTGGTCGCCGTCGGCGGGGGAGCCGGCGCCGCCCTGCGCTTCGTGCTCGACGGCGTCGTCAAGGGCCGCGTTGCCGGGTCGCGGTTCGCCGGGTTCCCGGTCGGGACCCTGCTCATCAACGTGTCCGGGTCGCTCGTGCTCGGGGTAATGACGGGCCTCGGGCAGGCCGGCGCCATTCCCGCCTCGACGGTCGCTGTGCTCGGGACGGGCATGATGGGTGGGTACACGACGTTCTCGACGGCGAGCGTCGAGACCGTACAGCTCCTCCGATCCGGCAAGACCCGGCTCGCCGTCCTGAACGGCCTCGGGATGCTCGTCGTCTCGGTCGGCGCAGCTGCGCTCGGCCTCTGGATCGGAAGGAACTCATGACCTCGGAACGCCCCGGCGAACTCGTCCTCGTCCGTCACGGAGAGACGGAGTGGTCGAAGAGCGGGCAGCACACCGGCCGCACCGACATCCCGCTCACCGACAACGGTGTCGAGCAGGCGAAGCGCGCGGGCCGGTACCTCGGGGACCGGTCGTTCGCGCTGGCGCTGTCGAGCCCGCTGCAGCGCGCCCGCGACACCGCGCACCTGATCGGCGTCGAGCCGGAGCTCGACGAGGACCTGTACGAGTGGGACTACGGCGCGTACGAGGGCCTCACCACCCCGCAGATCAAGGTGCTGCGCCACGGACCGTGGGACCTCTGGACCGACGGGGTCCCCGCCGGCGACACCCCCGGTGAGAACGCCGCCGAGGTCCGGGTCCGCGTCGAGCGCATCCTGAACCGTGCGCGCCCGGTGCTCGCCGAGGGCCACGACGCCGTGTTCATCGCCCACGGTCACGTGCTGCGGGCACTCGGTGCCGCGTGGATCCGGCTCGCGCCGCAGGACGGTGCCGTGCTGAAGCTCGGCACCGCCTCGGTCAGCATCCTCGGCTACGAGCACGGCCGCCCCGTCATCGACGCCTGGAACATCCAGCCGCGCGACTGACGCGCGGGCGGGGCCGGCGGGCTCGCGTCAGCGACGGACGCGGTGGGCGCGACCACGGACGGACGGGAGGCCCGTGGCGGCGCCGCCACGGGCCTCCCGTCCGCCGTCCGCGCCCGTTCCTTCCCCTGTCACGCGCGATGGCAGGCGGAATCGGGCGTTCCTGGTCGAAAGGAACGACCAGGTACGCCCGATTCGACCAGGTACGCCAGGTTCGACCAGGTACGCCCGATTCGACCAGGTACGCCCGGTTCGACCAGGTACGCCCGGTTCGACCGGGCGCGTCAGACGGTCCGGATCGCGCTCGTCGCCCCCAGGGCACGGCCACGCCGGCGCTCGATCGCACGCCCGACGAGCAGCAGCCCCACGCTGACCACGGCACCGAGCACGGTCTGCGCGATGCGGTCGAGCGCCAGCAGCTGGGGTGCCTCGGGCAGGCTCAGCCACGACACCGCCAGGGCGAGCGGGGTGAGGAACAGCAGGCACACGGCGTAGTTCCGGGCGACGAATATCTCGGCGAAGAACTGTCCGACGGCGGCCAGCACGACGATCCACCACGCCGACGGCTCGAGCAGCAGGATGCCGACCGCGATGACCGTGCCGCCGATCGTGCCGACCACACGCTGCCCAGCGCGGACCACGGTGTGCCGCTGGCGGATCGCCGGCAGGGTCGAGACCACCGCGATGACCGCCCAGTAGGGGTGCCCGAGCCCGGGGATCGACTCCGCGACGGCACCGGCGACGAGTGACCCGACGACGTTGAGCGCGACGGTCTCCCACAGCGCCGGGGTCCCGAGGACCGCGAGCGACCGGTGCTTGCGGTCGGCCAGCGGGCGGAACCGGTGCGGGGCGTGCGGGTGGAACACCCGACGGAGGACCGCACCGGACATCGCGACGAGCCAGGCCCAGACCACCGAGCAGACGATGATCGTCGTCACGAGCGGGACGTCCGCCGGGCGCATCGGCACGAGTGCGGACACGACGAACGCGAACACCGGGAAGATCGGCTGCGCGGGGATCGCCCGGAGCGTGGAGAGGGTGCAGACCGCGACCACCAGGACGACGACGAGACCCACGGCCTGCAGCCAGAGCGGCGACCCGACGAGCCCGACCCCGATGCCGGCGAACATGCAGAGCGCCTGCAGTGCACCAGCGACACCGGTGGTGACGGCACGCTGCCGGTAGGGCTCGGTCGCACCGAAGATGGCGGTGAACCCGGCGAACATGGCGAAGGCGGCGTACCCCGGCATGCCGAGGGCGATGAGCAGCGCGAGCGGTGCGCCACCGGCGATCGCGGCGCGTGCCGCGCCCTCGAGGTTGATGGTCCGGGTCGAGTGCGCAGGTGTCGTCATGTCGTCACCATCTTCCCACCGCGACGGGTGTCGGGGAGTCGCCACGGGCCTCCAGGCTGTGCCGCCACGGGGTGACGGACCCGCGACGCGCGGGGTGCCGCGCGTTGGTATACCAATGGTAGAGTCGCCGGATCGGGCCGCGGTCGCGGCGCAACGACGAGGACGAGGAGGGCTGAGCTGATGGGAAAGACGCTCGCCGAGAAGGTGTGGGACGACCACGTCGTGGTCAAGGGCGAGGACGGCAACCCCGACCTCCTCTACATCGACCTCCACCTCGTGCACGAGGTCACGAGTCCTCAGGCGTTCGACGGCCTGCGGCAGGCCGGGCGACCGGTGCGTCGCCTCGACTTGACGATCGCGACCGAGGACCACAACACCCCGACGCTCGCCATCGACCGCCCCATCGCGGACCCGACGAGCCGGATCCAGATCGAGACCCTCCGTCGCAACTGCGAGGAGTTCGGCGTCCGGCTGCACTCGCTGGGCGACAAGGAGCAGGGCATCGTCCACGTGGTCGGCCCGCAGCTCGGCCTGACCATGCCGGGCATCACGGTCGTCTGCGGCGACTCGCACACCAGCACCCACGGGGCGTTCGGCGCGATGGCGTTCGGCATCGGCACCTCCGAGGTCGAGCACGTGCTGGCGACGCAGACCCTGCCGCTGAAGCCCTTCAAGACGATGGCGATCACGGTCGAGGGCACGCTGCGTCCGGGCGTGACCGCGAAGGACATCATCCTGGCGGTCATCGCGAAGATCGGCACCGGCGGCGGACAGGGCTACGTGCTCGAGTACCGCGGCTCCGCGATCCGTGCCCTCTCGATGGAGGGCCGCATGACGATCTGCAACATGTCGATCGAGGCCGGTGCCCGCGCCGGCATGGTCGCCCCCGACCAGACCACCTACGACTACGTGCAGGGCCGCGACCACGCGCCCACCGGTCAGGACTGGGACGACGCCGTCGCCTACTGGGAGACGCTCGCCACCGACGACGACGCCGTCTTCGACGCCGAGGTGTTCATCGACGCGGACGATCTCGAGCCCTTCGTCACCTGGGGCACGAACCCCGGCCAGGGCGTCTCGCTGTCCGAGAGCGTGCCGGACCCGGCCGCCTACAGCGACCCCAACGACCAGGCCGCCGCACGCCGCGCCCTGGAGTACATGGACATCACCGCCGGCACCCCGATGAAGGACATCGCCGTCGACGCGGTGTTCATGGGCTCCTGCACGAACTCGCGCATCGAGGACCTGCGGGCCTTCGCGTCGATCATCAAGGGCCGCACCAAGGCCGACGGTGTCCGGGTGATGGTCGTGCCCGGCTCCGCGCGCGTCCGGCTCGAAGCCGAAGCCGAGGGGCTCGACAAGGTGTTCACCGAGTTCGGTGCCGAGTGGCGGTTCGCCGGCTGCTCGATGTGCCTCGGGATGAACCCGGACCAGCTGGCACCGGGGGAGCGCTGCGCGAGCACCTCGAACCGCAACTTCGAGGGTCGCCAGGGCAAGGGCGGCCGCACGCACCTGGTGTCGCCGCTCGTCGCCGCGGCCACCGCGGTGCGCGGCACGCTGTCCAGCCCGTGGGACCTGGAGACCGACGACGAGATCGCGGCGGCGACGTCCGCCACCGCCACCGAGGGGAACTTCTGATGGACAAGATCACCACCGTCTCCGGCATCGCCGCGCCGCTCAAGCGGTCGAACGTCGACACCGACCAGATCATCCCCGCGGTCTACCTGAAGCGCGTCACCAAGACCGGCTTCGAGGACGCCCTGTTCGCCGGGTGGCGGCAGGACCCCGACTTCGTGCTGAACCAGGAGCGCTACCAGGGCGCCCGTGTGCTCGTCGCCGGCCCCGACTTCGGCACCGGCTCGTCCCGCGAGCACGCCGTCTGGGCGCTCCGTGACTTCGGCTTCACGGTGGTCGTCTCGCCCCGTTTCGCGGACATCTTCAAGGGCAACGCCGGCAAGCAGGGCCTGGTCACGGCGATCGTGACCGAACCGGAGGTCGAGCGCCTGTGGGCCGCCATCGAGGCGAACCCGGGCATCGAGGCGACGGTCGACCTCGAGACGCAGCGCGTGTCGCTGGGGGATGTGGACGTCCCCTTCGAGATCGACGCTTACACTCGTTGGCGGTTGATGGAAGGGCTCGACGACATCGGGCTCACCCTCCGTGACGAGACCTCGATCACGGAGTTCGAATCCCGCCGCTCCAGTTGGCGGCCGAAGACATTGCCGGTGAAGTAGTGAACTCTCTCGTACAGGACGCAGCGGCCGCAGGGGCGCGCGTGGGCCTCAAGTCGGACGAGATCGTCATCCGCGGGGGCAAGCCGCTCGTGGGACGCATCGAGGTCCGTGGGGCGAAGAACCTCGCGACCAAGGCCATGGTGGCGTCGCTGCTCGGTGACACCCCGTCGATCCTCCGTGACGTGCCGGACATCTCCGACGTCAAGGTGGTCCGCGGGCTGCTCGAGGTGCACGGCGTGCGCATCACCGATCCTGCACGAGGCGAACTCATCCTCGACCCGTCGCGGGTCGAGTCGGCGCACTTCGCCGAGATCGACGCGCACGCCGGGTCGAGCCGCATCCCGATCCTGTTCTGCGGTCCGCTGCTGCACAAGCTCGGCGAGGCGTTCATCCCCGACCTCGGCGGCTGCCGCATCGGCGACCGTCCGATCGACTTCCACCTCGACGCCCTCCGCGCCATGGGTGCGGTCGTCGACAAGCAGGTCAACGGCATCCACCTGACGGCCCCGGACGGACTGAAGGGCGCCTCGATCGAGCTGCCGTACCCGAGCGTCGGCGCCACCGAGCAGGTCCTGCTCTCGGCGACCCTCGCCAAGGGCGTCACGGAGCTGCGGAACGCCGCGATCGAGCCCGAGATCATGGACCTCATCGCGATCCTGCAGAAGATGGGCGCCATCGTCTCGGTCGAGCCGAACCGCGTCATCTTCATCGAGGGCGTCGAGTCGCTCCGGGGCTACACGCACCGCGCGATCAACGACCGCAACGAGGCCGCGAGCTGGGCCTCCGCCGCGCTCGCCACCAACGGCGACATCTTCGTCGAGGGCGCGAACCAGCAGGAGCTCATGACGTTCCTCAACGTCTTCCGCAAGGTCGGCGGCGGGTTCGACATCCAGGAGGACGGCATCCGGTTCTACCGCGAGCTGGACACCCTGAAGCCCGTCGTCATCGAGACCGACGTGCACCCCGGCTTCATGACGGACTGGCAGCAGCCGCTCGTCGTCGCGCTGACCCAGGCCGAGGGCCAGAGCATCGTGCACGAGACCGTCTACGAGAACCGCTTCGGCTTCACCGACGCACTGAACGAGATGGGTGCCGACATCGTCGTGCACAAGGAGGGGCTGCCCGGCCACGACCGCCGCGTCGCCCGCCGCCCGTTCGAGCAGGCCGCCGTCATCACCGGTCCGACGAAGCTGCACGCCGCCAACGTCCGCGTCCCCGACCTGCGCGGCGGGTTCAGTCACCTCATCGCGGCGCTGACCGCCGACGGCGAGTCGCACATCACCAACGTCGGCATCATCAGCCGCGGCTACGAGCACTTCATCCCGAAGCTGCGCAAGCTCGGCGCCGACTTCGACTTCGCTGGGTAGGCACGGTGCCGGCAGAAGCAATGGGCGACGGTCTGGAGGCCCGTGGCGGCTCCGACGCGCAGGTCACGACCGGCCTCCCCGTGCGTGGGCGCCGGTGGCGCCGCGGTGAGCTGAACACCGCGTTCCGGATCGTCGCCTCGATCGTCATCCCGACGTTCCGGTTCTCGGCGCGCTACCACTGGCACGGCCCGAACCGCCTGCCGGCGGAGGGCGCGTTCGTGCTCGCACCGAACCACTTCACGAACATCGACCCCCTGGTCGTGGGCACCGCCGTGTACATCTCGAAGCGGGCGCCGCGGTTCCTGGCGAAGGCGTCGCTGTTCAAGGTCCCCGTGGTCGGCAAGCTCATGTCCGGCATGGGACAGATCCCCGTCGAACGCTCCGGCCGGACGCGCCTGAGCGACCCGCTCGGGGGCGGCCGGTCCCTGGTCGAGCAGGGCGGGGCGATCATCGTCTACCCCGAGGGCACGCTCACCCGCGACCCCGACCTGTGGCCGATGCGCGGCAAGACAGGCGCGGTGCGGATCGCGCTCGAGAACGACGTGCCGCTCATCCCGATGGCCCACTGGGGCACGCAGAACATCATGGCCAGGTACGGCAAGAAGCTCCGGCTGTTCCCGCCGTCCCGCGTCGACGTGATCATCGGTGACCCGGTCGACCTGTCGGCGTACCGCGGTCGGCAGATCGACCAGCAGATGCTCGGCGAGGCCACCGAACTCGTCATGCGCGAGATCACCGCGCTGCTCGAGGTGCTCCGTGGCGAACGGGCACCCGCGACCCGCTGGGACCCGGCGGCGAACAACCAGAAGGAGACCGGCCGGTTTGAGTGACCTCCGACCCCACGACGACCGACCCGACCCCGCCGCCGCGGCTCCGGGGGCCTTCGACACCGCCGCGATCCGGGTGGTCATGCAGTCGACCGACAAGCCCCGGGTGGCCGTGATCGGTGCCGGCAGCTGGGGCACCACGTTCGCGAAGGTGCTGGCCGAGGGCGGTGCGTCCACCGTGGTGTGGGCCCGACGCCCCGAGGTCGCCCGCGAGATCACCGAGACCAAGCGCAACTCGGACTACCTGCCCGGCATCAACCTGCCGCGCACCCTGACCGCGTCGACGTCCCTCGAGCGCGTGCTCGACGGTGCCTCGCAGGTGTACGTCTCGGTGCCCTCGCAGACCCTGCGCTCGAACCTCGCCGCGATCCGCGAGCTGCTGCCCGCGGACGTGCCGGTCGTCAGTCTGATGAAGGGCGTCGAGAAGAGCACGGGACTGCGGATGAGCGAGGTCCTGCTGCAGGGCCTCGGCATCGACCAGGACCGCATCGCGGTGGCCAGCGGCCCGAACCTGGCGCTCGAGATCGCCCGTCGGCAGCCGACCGCCGCCGTGGTGTCGTCGTCGTCGCTGGAGACCGCCACCGACGTCGCCGCCGTCGCGACGAACCCGTACTTCCGGTCGTTCATCAACACCGACGTCATCGGCACCGAGTTCGGCGGCGTGCTGAAGAACCTCATCGCCGTCGCGATCGGCATCGTCGACGGGGTCGGCTACGGCGAGAACACCAAGGCCTCGATCATCACGCGCGGCCTCGCCGAGATGACCGACTTCGCGGTGTCGCTCGGCGCGCAGTCGTCGACGCTGTCCGGGCTCGCGGGCCTCGGCGACCTCATCGCCACGTGCCAGTCGCCGCTGTCGCGGAACAACACCGCCGGGCGGTTGCTCGGCCAGGGCTACCGGTTCGACGAGGTCGTCCGCCAGATGAACCAGACGGCTGAGGGGCTTGCCTCGGTCGCCCCGATCCTCGAGCTGGCCGCGGCGAACGGCGTCGACATGCCCATCGTCAGCCAGGTCGGCGAGGTCCTCGCCGGTAGGCTCGATCCGCGCAACATCGCGCCGCATCTCACCGAGACCGACGAGCCGCAGGGCGAGTGACCGGTCCCGCACCGAGTCACGAAGGGACTCCCGTGCCCACGATCCCCGAGGGAACCCCCATGCCCAGGACCACCGTCGCCGTGCTCTTCGGCGGTCGCTCGAGCGAGCACGAGATCAGCTGCGTGACCGCCGGCGGCATCATGGACGTCGTCGACCGGGCCGAGTACGACCTCGTGCCGATCGGGATCACCCAGGACGGTGCCTTCACGCTGCAGTCGGACGACCCGGCGCAGTGGACCATCCGCGACGGCGCGCTGCCGACGGTGCCCGACAACGGCACGCGGATCGCCTTCCCGACCTCGCCGGCCACCAACGAACTCGTCGTGTCCCACCCCGACGGCACGGTCACCGCGATCCCGGTCGACGTGGTGTTCCCGATCCTGCACGGCCCCTTCGGCGAGGACGGCACGATCCAGGGCCTGCTCGAGATCGCCGGGCTGCCGTACGTCGGCGACGGCGTGCTCGCGAGCGCACTGGCGATGGACAAGCACGTCGCGAAGGCCGTGCTCGAGCACGCCGGGCTGCGGGTCGCACCGTGGACCACCGTGCTCCGCCGGCAGTGGGCGGCCGACCCGGTGGACGTCGCCGAGACGATCGCCGCGCACGGCTGGCCGCTGTTCGTCAAGCCGGCCCGCGCCGGGTCGAGCATGGGTGTCTCGCGCGTCGATGAGCCCTCGCAGCTGGGTGCCGCCATGGACCTGGCGTTCGAGCACGACTCCAAGGTGATCGTCGAGCCCCGTGTGGTCGGCCGCGAGGTCGAGGTCGCCGTGCTCGAGGGTCGTGACGGTGTGCCGCGCACGAGCCTGCCGGGCGAGATCGTCGTGGCCGAGGACGGCTTCTACGACTTCGCCTCGAAGTACCTGGGCGGTGACGAGTCGCTGCTCTGCCCGGCCCCGCTGACCGACGACCAGACCGACGAGATCCGCTCCATCGGTGCCCGCGCGTTCGAGGCCATCGGTGGTTCGGGGCTCGCCCGTGTCGACTGCTTCCTGACCGACGACGGCTTCGTCGTGAACGAGGTCAACACGATGCCGGGCTTCACGCCGCTGTCGATGTACCCGCGCTGCTGGGCGGCGTCGGGGGTGTCCTACGGCGAGCTCATCACCGAGCTCATCGAGCTGGGTCGCGCGGCCGTCCGCTGACCAGGCCGTGCTGGCCCCGTCGGCGCGCGAGCGTCAGGCGGGCGTCAGCCCTGCACGTCGTCCGGGTCGAGGCACTCGTGGCCGTCCTTCGGCAGCGACGACACGGCGTCGGACAGCTCCTGCACGACCGTCGACGTGGTCTTCGTCGAGTCGACCACGACCTGCACCGCCGGTGACCGACCGAACGTCGTGAACACGACCTGGTCGCCCCGGTCGTCGCGGATCCAGTCGACGCCGCCCTGTGAGAAGCACGGCAGGTCGGACACGGTGGGGACGGCGACGCCGCAGTGGTAGATCGCCACCTCGGGGTCGCCCCAGGCAGCGGTCGCCTGCGCGTTCGTGTTCCGCAGGTCGAACTTCGAGTCCACGGTCGCGGGCAACCGGACCTGCACGGCGGCGCACGCCGCTGCGTTGGCCGACGGGGCTGCGGACATCGACACGGCGTTCGTGCACCCGGTCAGCCCGGCGGCGATGGTGATCACGGCCCCCACGATCGCGAGGGTGCGAGGGGTGCGGCGCGCGGTGTCCATCGTCGTCCAGGCTACCGTTCTCGTGTGGATGCGACGGACGACGCCTGGGCCGGACCGACGGTGGGGGAGCTCGGCGAACTCGTCGTCCTCGACCGGATCACGAGTCGCCTGCCCGCAGGCACACCGATCCTCGGCCCCGGAGACGACTGCGCAGTCGTGGCCGCCCCCGACGGCCGCTTCGTCGTGACGACGGACATGATGGTGCACGGTCCGGACTTCCGGTGGGCGTGGTCGTCGCCGACGGACATCGGCTGGAAGGCGGCCGCCACGAACCTCTCCGACGTCGCCGCGATGGGTGCAGTGCCGAGCGGCCTCGTGATCGCCCTCGCCGCACCGCAGGACACCCCCGTGGCCGTCCTCGAGGGCATCGCCGACGGCTTCCGGCTCGCCGTCGACGCGCTCGCGCCGGGGTGCGGGGTCGTCGGGGGAGACCTCTCCACCTCGGCGACGTTCACGGTGGCCGTCACCGCCTTCGGCGACCTGCTGGGCCGCGCGCCCGTGCTGCGGTCGGGTGCGAGCGTCGGTGACGTGCTCGCGGTGTCCGGCGAGCTCGGACGTGCCGCCCGTGGGCTGTCCCGGCTGTTCCGCGACGGCGTCGACGGCCGGGGCGAGCCGGACCGTGCCGCGACGGTCGCGAGCGGCGCGGACGTCGACCCCGACGTCGGACGCCAGCGCCGCCCGGTGCCCCCGATCGCCGACGGGCCGCTCGCGGCCGGGGCCGGGGCCACCGCGATGCTGGACCTGTCCGACGGCCTGGCGATCGACGCCGGTCGGCTCGCCCGTGCCAGCCGGGTGACGCTCGAACTCGATGCCGCCACCGACCTCGACGAGGTCGCGCTGCACGGTGGCGAGGACCACGGACTGCTCGCCACGTTCCCGGCCGACGCGGTCCTGCCCGGGGGCTTCCGGCGCATCGGTGTCGTGCGGGAGCGCGGCGACGCGGACCTGCTGCGCGCCGGTGCCGCGGTGCCGACGACCGGCTGGGACCCCTACGCCGACTGGGACGGCGTCGCCGGCTGACCCGGTTGCCCCCGCGGCCTCAGCCGGCGGCGACGGCCTCCCACGCGACAGTCTCGCCGTAGCTGCGCTTGCTGAGCGGCGCGAGCCCCGCCGGCCAGGTGGGCTCGGGGGAGCGCTTGCTCCGCTCGACCACGACGACGGCATCCGGCGTCAGCTTCGGCGCCAGGGCCTCGAGCACCTCGGCGAGCTCGTGCTCGGTGACGTCGTAGGGCGGGTCGATGAACACCAGGTCGAAGGTGCGGACGGTCCCGCGCAGGTACCCGAGCACCGGCTGCGGCTGCACGTCGATCCGGACGCCCGGCACCCGCTGCTGCACGGCCTTCGCGTTCGCCCGGCAGGCCTGCGCGGCGGCGGATGCCCGGTCGACCAGGACCACCTCGGCCGCACCGCGGGACGCCGCCTCGAGCCCGAGCGCGCCCGTCCCCGCGTACAGGTCGGCCACCGACGTGGCCTCGACGAGCCCCCGTGCCTCGAGCGACGAGAACAGCGCCTCGCGCACGCGGTCGCTCGTCGGGCGGGTGCCGGACTTCGGCACCCGGAGCGTCAGGGAGCCGGCGGCGCCGGCGATGATGCGGGTCATGCAGCCACCGTATCGGCCCGGCGGGTCCGGTCCGGTGTTCTCCACAGGCCGCTCGGGAGGCACGGGTGGGGTCGGTCGTGCCCGGTACCGTTGGAGCGTGGTCACCTCCGGAACCCCCGCTGCGCCGGACGCGCCCGACCTCGGTCCGGCGCCGCTCGACGCGCGGCTCGCGAACGTGCTCGGCGGTCGGACGGCGACCGCGATCGAGAAGGCCTTCGGCTACCGCACGGTGGGGGAGTTCCTCGAGCACGCGCCCCGCCGCTACGCCGAGCGTGGTGCACTGACGGCCCTCGACTCGCTCGCGATCGGCGAACCCGTCACCATCGTGGCCGAGGTCGTCGACGTCCGTGAACGCACCATGCGCGCGCGCCGCGGTTCGATCCTCGAAGCGAAGATCGGCGACGGCAAGGGCCTGCTCACCCTCACGTTCTTCAACCAGGGGTGGCGCACGAAGGACCTCGTCCCCGGCGCCCGGGGCATCTTCTCCGGCAAGGTCAGCGACTACCGGGGTGCCCGGCAGCTCGCCCACCCCGACTACGAGCTGTTCGACCCTGACGACCCCCGCGCCACGGCCGAGCCCGGTTCCGACGAAGCGATCCGGTGGTCGCGCCAGCCGATCCCGATCTACCCGGCGACGGCCTCGCTGACGTCGTGGCAGATCGCGAAGTCCATCGGGATCGTCCTCGACACCCTGCCGGACCTGCCCGACCCGGTGCCGGCGTCCGCGCGGTCCCGGCTCGACCTCGTGCCGTTCCGCCGGGCACTCGAGCTGCTGCACCGCCCCGAGAAGGTCGCGGACTTCAAGCGCGCGCAGGACGCCCTGCGCTACCGCGAGGCGTTCGTGCTGCAGACCGCCCTGGTGCAGCGCCGGATCGCGGCCCGTCGCACCGCGGCCACCCCGCGCGTGGCCGCCCCCGGTGGCATCCTCGAGCGCTTCGACGCCACCCTGCCCTTCACGTTGACGGACGACCAGCGGGCCGTCGGTGCCGACATCGACCAGGACCTCGCCCGCACCTGGCCCATGCACCGGTTGATCCAGGGCGAGGTCGGGTCCGGCAAGACCCTCGTGGCGATCCGGGCGATGCTCACGGTGGCCGAGTCCGGCGGCCAGTCCGCGCTCATCGCCCCGACCGAGGTGCTGGCGGCCCAGCACCTGCGCTCCATCGTGAAGTTCCTCGGGCCGGACCTGGCCGCCGAGCTCCGACCGGTGATCCTGACCGGGTCGCAGTCCACCGACGAACGTCGCCGGGCCCTGCTCGCCGCGGCGTCGGGCAGCTCACGGCTGGTCGTCGGCACCCACGCGCTCCTGGGGGACCGGGTGGACTTCGCCGAGCTGGGGCTCGTGGTGGTCGACGAGCAGCACCGCTTCGGTGTCGAGCAGCGCGAGGCCCTCCGCACCAAGGGCACGACCCCGCCGCACGTGCTCGTGCTCACCGCGACGCCGATCCCGCGCACCGTCGCGATGACGGTGTTCGGCGACCTCGACGTCTCGACCATCACGGGCATGCCGTCGGGGCGCGCCGGCGTCGAGACCTTCACGGTCCCGCTGGCGGAGCACCCCGGGTGGGAACCCCGGATCTGGTCCCGCATGGCCGAAGAACTGGCCAAGGGCCGGCAGGCGTTCGTCGTCTGCCCGGCCATCGACGACGCCCACACCGAGGACGACGGCGAGCCGGAGCCGGCCGAGGGCGAGGACGACACCCCGAAGCGTGCCCCGGCGACCGTGCTCGCCACCGCCGAGCGGATGCGCACCATGCCGGTGCTCGACGGGCGCTCGATCGCGGTCCTGCACGGCCGGATGACCGCTGACGAGAAGGACCGCGTGATGACGTCCTTCGCCGCCGGCGACCTCGACGTGGTCGTGGCGACGACCGTGATCGAGGTCGGCGTCGACGTCCCGAACGCGGCGATGATGGCCGTCCTCGACGCCGACCGGTTCGGGGTCTCGCAGCTCCACCAGCTCCGCGGCCGCATCGGTCGTGGGCAGTGGGCCGGGGTCTGCCTGCTGGTCACCTCGGCCGAGCTCGAGACCACCTCGCGCGAGCGCGTCGACGCGGTGGCCGCCTCGGACGACGGTTTCGAGCTCGCCCGTGTCGACCTCGAGCTCCGACGCGAAGGTGACGTCCTGGGCGAACGGCAGTCCGGTGGGCGGTCCTCGCTCAACCTGCTCCGGGTGGTCGAGCACGCCGACCTCATCGTCGACGCGCGCGGAGAAGCGGAGCGCGTGCTCGAACCGGATCCCGAGCTCGAGGGGTCCCCGGCCCTCCGTGACGCCCTCGCCCGGCGCCTCGACGAGTCCGACGCGGCGTTCCTCGGCAAGAACTGACCCCGGAGCACGACGGCCCGCGCGGTATCGTCGCTGCCATGGCGCAGATCGCGGTGGTCCCCGGTTCCTTCGACCCCGTCACCCTCGGGCACCTCGACGTCATCGGCCGTGCGGCCGGGCTCTTCGACGAGGTGCACGTCCTCGTGGTGCACAACCCCGACAAGAAGCCGGCGATGTTCGAGGCGGTCGACCGGGTGCGGCTCATCCGCGACTCGCTGGTCGAGGTCGGCGCGCCGGACACGGTCACGGTGGGCGAGTGGACGTCCGGCCTGCTGGTGGACTACTGCCGCCAGGTCGGGGCGAAGGTCCTGGTGAAGGGCGTGCGGTCCGGCGAGGACGTCGCGTACGAGACCCCGATGGCCATCATGAACCGCCACCTGGCCGACGTCGAGACGGTGTTCCTGCTGCCCGAGGCGTCGCGGGCGCACGTGTCGAGCTCGCTGATCCGGCAGGTGTCGTCCCTCGGCGGTGACGTCACGCCCTACGTGCCGAAGACGGTCGCCGACGCGCTCGCGGCCCGCTGAGCGCGCCTGCGCAGCCCGGCCGGCACGCGCACTGCGCCCACCGCGTCCGGACACGCCTGTCGCCACCTCGACTCTCGGCCCCGATCGCGCTAGGCTTGTCGATCGTGTCTTCCCCCGTGAACAGCCCCTACGCCCTGCGCGTGCGCGACCTCGCGCACCGGCCGGGTGAGATGCGCGAGCTCTCGCTCGACATCGAGGTGCCCGACGCGATGGGGGCCGGTCTGATCGGCGTCCGACAGGGTGCCGAACTGCACATCGACGTCAAGCTCGAAGGCCTGCACGAGGGTGTCCTCGTGTCCGGACACGCTTCGGCCGACGCCACGGGGGAGTGCTCGCGCTGCCTCATCGACATCAGCGAACCGATCGAGGTCGATTTCGCCGAGCTGTTCGCGTATGATGCCTCGGAGGATTTCGACTTCTTCGTTCGCGATGACCACGTGGACACCGAACAGGTCGTTCGAGATGCGGTGGTGCTGTCGCTGCCGTTCCAGCCGGTCTGCCGACCGGACTGCCCAGGACTCGACCCGGTGACGGGTGAGCGTCTGGCCGACCTCGGCGAGCAGCCCGCTCGTCAGGTGCTGGATCCCCGCTGGGCAGCGCTCAGCGCGATCGAGCTCGACGACAGCACCGACGGTGACACCACCGCACCGAAGACCACCGAGGGCGAGGAGCGGGCCGAGACCGAGTAGGTCCCGACACCGCCAGCCCCCGTACCGACCACCGACCAACCGAAAGAGATTCACCATGGCCGTTCCCAAGCGCAAGCAGTCCCGTGCGAACACGCACGCCCGTCGTTCGCAGTGGAAGGCCACGCCGATCCAGCTCGTGAAGACGATCGAGAACGGTCAGGTCACCTACAGCCTCCCGCACCGCGCGAAGGTCGTCGAGGACTCGGCCGGCACGCCCCTGTACATGGAGTACAAGGGCCGCAAGGTCGCCGACGTCTGATCGGACCGAACGCATGACGACAACGTCCGGCGCTGCGGGGTCTCGCCCCGCGGGGCCGGACGTCGTTCGTCTGCAGGGCATCCTCGGGGCCGACATCGACCTCGAGCTGCTCCAGCTCGCCCTGACGCACCGCTCCTACGCCTACGAGCACGGGGGCATCAAGCACAACGAGCGCCTCGAGTTCCTCGGGGACTCGATCCTCGGCCAGGCCGTGACCGTGAAGCTCTACCGGTCGTTCCCCGACCTCGACGAGGGTGACCTCGCCAAGCGTCGGGCGAGCCTGGTGTCGACCGTGGCGCTGGCCGAGATCGCCCGGATGATCGGGCTCGGCCGCTACCTGCGCCTCGGCAAGGGCGAGGAACAGACCGGCGGGCGCGACAAGTCGTCGATCCTGGCCGACACCGTCGAAGCCGTCATCGGCGCGACGTACCTGTCGGCCGGCCCCGACCCGGCCACCGAGCTCGTGCTCCGCCTGGTCGAACCGCTCATGATCGACCCGGACCGCTTCGGCGCCGCGATGGACCCGAAGACGAGCCTGCAGGAGCTCGCCTCGAGTCGTTCCCTCGGCAACCCGGCGTACCGCGTCACCGAGACCGGCCCGGACCACGACAAGACCTTCATGGCGACGGTCGTCCTGCAGGGCGAGGACATCGCCACCGGCACCGGGTCGAGCAAGAAGGCCGCCGAGATGGCCGCAGCGCTCGACGCCTGGACCCGGCTGTCCGGCCGAGCGGCCTGACCGCGTGCCCGAACTCCCCGAGGTCGAGGTCGTCCGCGCCGGCCTCGAACCCGCCGTCAGCGGCGCGCGGGTCCTGCACGTCGACGTGGTCGACGACCGTGCCCTCACCCGGCACGACGGCCCCGCCGAGGACTTCGCCGACCGACTGACCGGTCGCACGATCGCCGCTGCCGTCCGCCGGGGCAAGTTCCTCTGGATGCCGCTGCAGCCCGAGCACGACGGGGACCGCCCCGAGGCACTCGTCGCCCACCTCGGCATGAGCGGGCAGATCCTGCTCGGCCGTGGTCGACCGGCGGCCAAGCACCGTCGGATCCTCATCGACGTACAGCCCTCGGGCACCGACCGCTTGGGTGCGGCGGAGCCCCCGGTGGAACTCGAGTTCGTCGACCAGCGCACGTTCGGCTCGATGGCGATCGACGCGATGGTGCCGACGATCGACGGTGCTCCCGCCGGGTTCGGCGGGCAGGTCGACGCGATCGACCCCGATGCCGTGTGGCGTCGGTGGGTGCCCGGGCAGGTGTCGCACATCGCCCGTGACCCGCTCGACCCCGCCTTCGACGACGACCGGTTCACCGCGATGGCACGGAAGCGGTCGAGCGGCATCAAGCGGGTGCTGCTCGACCAGGGCGTCGTGAGCGGCATCGGCAACATCTACGCCGACGAGTCGCTCTGGGCCGCGAAGCTGCACTACGACCGCGCCGCCGACCGCCTCACCCGTGCCGACCTGCGTCGGCTGCTCGACGAGGTCCGCGCCATCCTGCGCCGGGCGCTCGAGGACGGCGGCACGAGCTTCGACGCCCAGTACGTCAACGTCAACGGGCAGTCCGGGTACTTCTCGCAGCGCCTGAACGTCTACGGGCAGCAGGGGAAGCCGTGTCCACGCTGCGGTACGACGATCGTGCGCGAGGCCTTCATGAACCGGTCGAGCCACAGCTGCCCCGTGTGCCAACCCCGTCCCCGCGCCCGCACGCGTTAGCCTGACGCCAACCAGAGCATCCGGAGACCGCATGTACTTGAAGAGCCTGACCATCAAGGGGTTCAAGTCCTTCGCGCAGCCGACGACGTTCGCGTTCGAGCCGGGCGTGACGTGCATCGTCGGCCCGAACGGCTCCGGCAAGTCGAACGTGGTGGACGCCCTGGCCTGGGTGATGGGGGAGCAGGGGGCGAAGACCCTGCGCGGCGGCAAGATGGAGGACGTCATCTTCGCCGGCACCTCGACCCGCGGTCCGCTCGGCCGTGCCCAGGTGCTGCTGACCATCGACAACAGCGACGGCCTGCTGCCGATCGAGTACTCCGAGGTGACGATCGCACGCACGCTGTTCCGCAACGGTGGCAGCGAGTACGCCATCAACGGCGAGAACTGCCGGCTGCTCGATGTCCAGGAGCTGCTGAGCGACACCGGCCTCGGCCGTGAGATGCACGTGATCGTCGGGCAGGGGCAGCTCGACAAGGTGCTGCACGCCACCCCCGAGGACCGCCGCGGCTTCATCGAGGAGGCCGCGGGGATCCTGAAGCACCGTCGCCGCAAGGAGAAGACCCTCCGCAAGCTCGACGCGATGCAGACGAACCTGACCCGGCTGTCCGACCTGGCCGGTGAGATCCGGCGGCAGCTGAAGCCCCTCGGGCGGCAGGCCGAGGTCGCACGCAAGGCCCAGTCGGTGGCCGCGGTCTTCCGCGACGCCAAGGCCCGCATCCTCGCCGACGACGTGGTGCGCCTGCGCCGCGAGCTGCACGACCACCAGGAGGTCGAGGCGGGCCGCAAGTCCGAGCGCATCGTCCTGACCGAGCGGCTCGACCAGACCCGGGTGCGCCAGCAGCACGTCGAGCAGAGCGTGGTCGGCGACGACGTCGACCGCGCGCGCACCGTCGTGCACCGGCTCGAGAGCGTGCAGGAGCGCCTCCGCGGCCTGTCGAGCCTGGCGAACCAGCGCCTGATGTTCCTCGCGCAGCAGGCCGACGCGCCACAGCAGGGCCCGACCGTCACCCAGGAGCAGGTCGCCGGGGTCCGTGCCGAGGCCGACCGCCTCGCCGCCCGCGCCGACGAGATGCAGGGCGGTTCGGCGACGACCGCCCGCGCGGTGCAGGACGCCCGCGCCGCGCTGGACGCCCTGGACGAACGCATCGCCGCCCAGGCTGCCCGGGTCTCGCAGCACGACCTCGAGGCGCAGCGGCTCACCAGCGCCGTCGACGTCGCCCGGTCGAAGCGCGGTTCCGCCGTCGCCGACCGCGAGCGGCGGGAGCGGGCTCTGGCCGAGGCGGGGGAGCGTGCCGAGCGTGCCGCGGCGGCCCTCGCCGAACTCGGTGTCGACCCGTCCGAGGGGGTCGACGAGACCGCGCTCGCGCAGACCCTCGAGCAGGCGCGCGCCGAGCTCGAACGGGCCCAGACCGCGCGCGACGAGCAGCGCGACCGGCTCCACGCCCTCGAACGCGAGCGGGACGCCCTCGACGCCCGGGTCACCGCGCTCGGCATGTCGATCGAGGTCCGCGACGGTTCGCAGGCACTGATCGACGCCGGTCGCGCGGGCATCGTCGGTCGCCTGGCCGACAGTCTGACGGTGTCGCCCGGGTTCGAGGCCGCGATCGCCACCGCGCTCGAGGGACTCGCCGACGCCGTCCTCGCCGACGACCGCGGTGCGGCGCTCGACGCCGTCGACCACGCCCGCGCTGCCGACCTCGGCCGGATCGACGTCGTCGTCGCGGACGCCGCGTCCGTCCCAGTGGCCCTGCCCGAGACCCTGCCGGCCGACGTCCGCCGTGCCACGGACCTGGTGCAGGGACCGCCGGCGCTCGCGTCGATCCTGCGGGACACGCTGGTCGCGGAGACCGACGACCTCGACCTGGAGGCCGTGCTCACGGCCGCCCCGCACGCCACGGTGGTCACGCGGTCCGGCGACCTCGTCCGTGCGGTCCGCGTGACCGGCGGCGGGGAGCGCGTGACCTCGCGCATCGAGCTCGTCGCGGAGCGCGACGACGCCGTGACGCGACGCGACGCGATCGCGACCGACGCCGAGGACGCGGCCACGGGCCTCCAGGCCGCGCGCAGCGCCGTCGAGGACGCACGCCGCCGTGCGGACGAGGCCGACGCAGCCTCCCGCGCCTACACGCGGGCGAAGGCCGAGTACGACCGCACGAGTGCGTCGACGCGGGCGAAGGCGGAGAACGCCGCGGCCGAGGTCGAGCGGCTGCGTGCCGCGCTGGCCGAGACCGACGGCGCCGTCGAGACCGCCGACGCGGTGCTGGCCGAGGCCGAGTCGGCGCACCGTGCCTTCACCGACCAGGAGCGCCCCGTGGTCGACGCGTCCGAGCGTCCCGCGCTGCAGGACGCGCTCGAGGCCGCACGTGCCGCCGAGGTCGAGCAGCGGATCCAGGTGGAGACCGTGCGCGAGCGCGTGCGCGCCGAACGGAACCGCGCCGACCAGCTCGACCGCCAGCTCGAGGCCGAGCGCGCCGCCGCCGAGGAGGCCGCGCGGCTCGCCGTCATCCGCCGTGGCCAGATCCGGACCGCCGAAGCCGTCCTCGCCGACCTGCCCGGGGTGCTCGGTGCCGTCGACCGCTCGCTGGCCGAAGCGCGGGTGCAGCTGGCGACGGAGGAAGCCGAGCGGTCGAAGCGCAACACCGAGCTGCAGACGATCCGCAACGAGGAGCGCGAGCTCCGGGACCGCCTGCAGACCATCACCGACGGCGTGCACTCGCTCGAGATGGAGATCTACGAGAAGAAGCTGCACGTGTCCGGCGTCCTCGACCGGGCGCAGAGCGAGCTCGGGCTGTCCGAGGCCGTGCTGGTGGCCGAGTACGGGCCGCACGTGCCGGTGCCCGTCGACGTGCTCGTGGACCCGCGGGTGCGCGCGCGGAAGCACCGAGAGGCGGAGCGCGCGGCTGCGGCCGCCGCCGCCGAGGCCGCGGGCGTGACCGAGCCGGAGGAAGCTGCGGCACAAGCGGGCCCCGAAACCGACGACGTGGCCCTCGTCGACGCGGAGTCCACCCTGCCCGGCGGCCCGGCGCTGCCCGAGTTCGACACGACCGACGAGATCGACCCCGCCGACGTCGAGACCGTGCCCTACGTCCGTGCCGAGCAGGAGCGCCGGCTCAAGGCCGCGGAGCGCGACCTCGGACAGCTCGGCAAGGTGAACCCGCTCGCGCTCGAGGAGTTCCAGGCGCTCGAGCAGCGGCACGCGTTCCTTGCCGAGCAGCTCGAGGACCTGCAGAAGACCCGGACGGACCTGCTGACGATCATCGACGAGCTCGACACGAAGATGCAGACGATCTTCGAGTCCGCGTTCAACGACACGAAGGAAGCGTTCGACGTCATCTTCCCGATCCTGTTCCCGGGCGGCTCGGGGTCCATCAACCTGACCGACCCGACCGACCTGCTCGGCACCGGGATCGACGTGCAGGTGAAGCCCGCCGGCAAGAAGATCGACCGCCTGACCCTGCTGTCCGGCGGCGAGCGGTCCCTGGCGGCGGTGGCGCTCCTCGTCGCGATCTTCACCGCGCGGCCGTCGCCGTTCTACATCATGGACGAGGTCGAGGCGGCACTCGACGACGCCAACCTGGGCCGCCTGCTCACCGTGTTCGAGCGTCTGCGCGAGTCGTCCCAGCTCATCGTCATCACGCACCAGAAGCGGACGATGGAGATCGCCGACGCCCTGTACGGGGTGTCGATGCGGCAGGACGGCGTCTCGGCGGTCGTCGGGCAGCGGGTGCAGAAGCGCGAGCCGGCGGACGCGGTCGCCTAGGCGTCCTGGTCGCGACCGGACGGCAGACGGGAGGCGCGGTGCCAGCTGGCACCGCGCCTCCCGTTCTGTCAGGTGCGTCCGGACAGGACGCCGGGTCGCTACGCGCGACCGCGGATCGTCCGGAGCAGCCAGCCGATGACCGCCAGCAGGATGAGCACGATGCCCACCCAGAGCAGGAACTTCAGCGCACCGACGAAGATGCCGCTGAAGAGCAGGACGAGGCCGACGATGATCGCGATGATCAGCAGTGCGGGCATGAGGGTCTCCTATCCCTGGAACGAGACCGAGCAGATGCCCGGACCGTCAGGGACGCTACTCCTCGGCGTGCCGACGCGTTCGCTCAGCCGACGAGGTTCTGCACGAAGACGTGCGGCGTGAAGCCCGTCAGGTCGTTGATGCCCTCGCCCTGCCCGATGAGCTTGATCGGGATGCCGGTCTTCTCCTGCACGCTCAGGACGAAGCCGGCCTTGGCCGAGCCGTCGAGCTTGGTGATGACGAGGCCGGTCACGCCGGCACCCTCGATGAAGGCCTGGGCCTGTGCGAGGCCGTTCTGGCCCGTCGTCGCGTCGAGGACGAGCAGGACCTCGCTGATCTCGGTCTGCTTCTCGACCACGCGCTTGATCTTGGTGAGCTCGTCCATCAGGCCGGCCTTGGTGTGCAGACGCCCGGCGGTGTCGATGACGACGATCTCGGTCTGGTCGCGGATCGCCTTCTCGACGGTCTGGTACGCCACCGACGCCGGGTCCTGCCCGGGCTGCGACGGACGGACGACGTCGACCCCGGCGCGCTGGGCCCAGGTGGCGACCTGCTCGACCGCCGCGGCGCGGAACGTGTCCGCCGCCCCGACGAGCACCGTGCGGTCGTAGGTCTTCAGGAACTTGGCGAACTTGCCGATCGTCGTGGTCTTGCCGACGCCGTTCACCCCGACGACGAGCACCACGGCGGGCCGCGCGCTGAGCTTCAGGGTGGTGTCGAGCTTGGAGAGCCGTTCCTCGAGGACCTCGCGGAGCATGCGCTGCAGGTCGGCGGGGTCGGTCGTGCCGTACCGGTCGACGCGGGCGTGCAGGTCCTCGATGATCTCCTCGGAGATGTCGGGCCCGAAGTCGGCGCCGATGAGGGCGGTCTCCAGGTCCTCCCACGTGGTCTCGTCGATCGTCTTGCGCTGGAAGAGGCCGCGCAGCCGTGAGGACAGTGACCAGGAACTCGCCATGCTCCCAGCTTAGAGCGCGGCACATGTCCGCTGTGCCCGGTATGCTCGGGAACACGAAGGGGAGTATTCCCTCTCGGTGACCCCGTCAGTACGGTCCGGAACGATCCGGCCCCGGGGCGCCGGTCGTGCGACACCGGTTCCGGTGCCGTGCGACGGAAGAGACCTTCAGGCCTCGGCGTACCCGCACATCAGCGGCGCGCCCTACCTGAAGGAAACCGTGGACGTCCCACTCTTCGTCTGGCTCATCACGATCGCCGGCATCCTCGCGCTGCTGGTGTTCGACTTCTACTCGCACGTCCGCACGCCGCACGTGCCCCACATCCGCGAATCCGCGTTCTGGTCCGCCTTCTACATCGGGCTGGCGATCCTGTTCGGCATCGGGATCCTGGTGTTCGGCGGCGGGCAGGCCGGTGGTGAGTACTTCGCCGGCTGGCTGACCGAGAAGGCGTTGTCGGTCGACAACCTCTTCGTCTTCCTCATCATCATGTCGAGCTTCGCCGTGCCGAAGGAGTTCCAGCAGAAGGTCCTGCTGGTCGGCGTCGCGATCGCGCTCGTCGCCCGGGGCGTCTTCATCGCCCTCGGCGTCACGATCATCGAGAACTTCTCGTGGGTCTTCTACCTGTTCGGTGCGCTGCTGTTCTGGCTCGCCTGGTCGCAGGCCCGCAGCGGCAACGACCACGGCAGCGAGGGCGAATCCCGGCTCATCCGGATCCTCAAGCGCATCATCCCGACCTCGGACCACTACGACGGCGACCGTCTGACCACCCGTGTCGACGGCAAGCGGCTGTTCACCCCGATGCTGCTCGTCATGGTCGCCATCGGCCTGACCGACGTGCTCTTCGCGCTCGACTCGATCCCCGCGATCTTCGGGCTGACGCAGGACGCCTTCATCGTGTTCACGGCGAACGCGTTCTCGCTGCTCGGCCTCCGGCAGCTGTACTTCCTGATCGCCGGCCTGCTCGAGCGCCTCATCTACCTGGGTCAAGGCCTGGCCGTCATCCTGGCGTTCATCGGTGTGAAGCTCGTCTTCCACGCCATGCACGTCAACGAGCTGCCCTTCATCAACGGTGGCGAGCACATCGAGTGGGCGCCGGAGATCCCGATCTGGTTCTCGCTGGGCTTCATCGCGCTGACGATCGCGGTCGCCACGACCGCGTCGCTGGTGGTCTCGAAGCGCCGCCAGGAGCGCGGGCTCACCCCGACCGGCCAGCCGAAGGAGTCGGTCGAGGCCGACGTGAAGTAGCCGTCACCACCTGACGGACAGGAGGCGCGGTGCCAGCTGGCACCGCGCCTCCCGTCCGTCCGGGCGTCGTCCGGATGCGCCGAGTTTCGGCGTGAGCGACAGTTCACGTGCTCCGCAGCCCGTGAAGTGTCGCTCAGCGCGAAACGCCGGCCGCGCCGCGTACGCCGCGACGCGTACGCCGCGCGAGCCGCGCGCGTCAGACGGCCTGGCGACCAGGGGTCGCGTCGAGCAGGTGGGCCAGGTGCTCGGGAACCGAGCCGCCGCGGGCCACCGTCGCCCGCGCCCACAGCCGCCCCGCCCGGTACGACGACCGGACCAGCGGTCCGGCGAGCACCCCGGCGAAGCCCATCTGTTCGGCGACCTCGCGGAGCTCGACGAACTCCGCAGGGCTGACCCAGCGCGCGACCGGCAGGTGCCGGGGCGACGGGCGGAGGTACTGCGTCAGCGTGATGATGTCCGTGCCCGCGTCGTACAGGCGCTGCAGGGCGTCCTCGATCTCGACGCGCTCCTCGCCCATGCCGAGGATCAGGTTCGACTTCGTGACCAGTCCGGCGTCGCGGCCCTGGGTGATGACGTCGAGGGACCGTTCGAACGTGAACGCCGGCCGGATCCGCTTGAAGATCCGCGGGACGGTCTCGACGTTGTGGGCGAAGACCTCGGGGCGGGCGTCGAACACCCGGCCGAGCTGGTCCGGTCGCCCGTTGAAGTCCGGCACCAGGATCTCGACGCCGGTGCCGGGGGAGTGCTCGTGGATTGCGCGGATGGTCTCGGCGTAGAGCCAGGAACCGCCGTCGGGCAGGTCGTCGCGTGCGACGCCGGTCACGGTCGCGTACCGCAGGCCCATCTCCGCCACGGAGTCCGCGACCCGGCGGGGCTCGTCGCGGTCGAGCGGTTCCGGCTTGCCGCTGTCGATCTGGCAGAAGTCGCAGCGACGGGTGCACTGCGAGCCGCCGATCAGGAAGGTGGCCTCGCGGTCCTCCCAGCACTCGAAGATGTTCGGGCAGCCGGCTTCCTGGCAGACGGTGTGCAGCTGCTTCTCGCGCACCAGGCTCGACAGCTCGCGGAACTCGGGGCCCTGCGTGGCACGGGTCTTGATCCACGCGGGCTTCGTCTCGATCGGGGTCTCGGCGTTCCGGGCCTCGACCCGGAGCATGCGGCGGCCTTCGGGGGCGAGGGTCATACGAGGGTCTCCTGTCGGGCGGGCGCGGTGCTGGTGCTCGTGCTCGTGCTCGTGCTCGTGCTCGTGCTGGTGCTGGGGGCCGTCGCGCTGATCCGGCGGCCGCTGTGCATGCCGTCGACGGCCTGTCGGACGCGGTCCGCGACCAGGGGTGCGAGGTCGTCGACGGTCACGTGGGCACGACCTGCGTGCGCCGCCGCGGCGCTCAGCGTCGTGACCCCGGCGTCCGCGATGCCGCACGGGACGATCGCGGCGTAGGCGTCGAGGGCGTTGTCGCAGTTGATCGCGATGCCGTGACTCGTCACGCCCTCGGCGACGTGCAGGCCGATCGCGCCGACCTTGGCGGCGGGGGAGCCGTCCGTGCCCGGCACCCAGGCGCCGCTGCGACCCGCGACCCGTTCGGCGTGCACGCCGACGGCAGCCGCGGCGTCGATGACGACCTGCTCCAGGTCACGCACCCAGGCGACGACGTCGAGGGGTTCGGCGAGCCGGACGATCGGGTAGGCGACCAGCTGCCCCGGGCCGTGCCAGGTGATGCGTCCGCCACGGTCGGTGTCGACGACCGGGGCGCCGTTCGTCGGCAGGTCGGACGGTTCGGTGCGGCGTCCGGCGGTGTACACGGACGGGTGCTCGCACAGCACGAGGGCCCCGGGGGAACGGCCGGCGACGACGTCGGCGTGCAGGTCCCGCTGCAGGGTGAGGCCGTCCGAGTAGTCGAGCAGGCCGTGGTGGCGGACGATCTCGAGTTCCGGCATGCGGCGAGCGTACGACAGTTTCTGGACGGCGTCCAACAACCGGGTGCTTGACCTCAACAATGGTCGAGATGGTCCGATGGGGGCATGGACATCCGACAGGTACAGCTCGCCACCCGCTCGCTCGCCGACACCGCCCGGTTCTGGGAACGACTGGGGTGCTCGGTCGAGATCGTCGACGCCACGGTGCGCATCGTGGTGGGGTCGACGCTCCTCGTGTTCCGTGAACTGCCGGAGATGACCGGAGCCCTGCACCTGGCGATCACGATCCCGACGGGGACCTTCGACGCGGCCAAGGCCTGGATCGCCGGACTGACGACGGTGCTCGGTACCGCTGACCAGGACGAGTTCGAGGGGCCGCCGAACTGGAACTCGCGGTCGGTCTACTTCGAGGGGCCCGACCAGCAGCTCCTCGAACTCATCGAGCGGCGGGACCTGGAGTCGGGCGCCCGGCGCGTCGGCGCCGGCGACGGTACCGGCACCGGCAGCGACTCCGACGCCGGCGTCCCGCTCGTCTCGGTCAGTGAGGTCGGCGTCCCCGTCCCCGACGTCCTCGGCGCAGCCTCGGCCCTGCGACGCGCCGGTCTCGAGCCGTACGCCAACCCGCCGGGGGAGTCCTTCGCGGCGGTCGGTGACGTGGACGGTCTCGTGATCCTGGTGTCGCCCGACCGGCGCTGGTTCCCGACCGGTGACCGGAGTCCGTCGAGCGCGCCGGTGGTCATCGACGTGGGGCTCGACGCACCGGTCGGACTGACCGAGGGTGTCCTCCTGCGGTGAACGGGCCGGTGCCGTCGGCGGGAGCCTTGTAGAATCGACGGATCATGGCGCAATTCGGTTCACTCTCCGATCGGCTGACCGAGACCTTCCGCAATCTGCGGAGCAAGGGTCGGCTGACTCCGTCCGACGTCGACGGCACCGTCCGCGAGATCCGGCGGGCGCTCCTCGACGCCGACGTCGCGCTCGAGGTCGTCAAGGCGTTCACCGCATCGGTGCGCGAGCGTGCCCTCTCCGACGAGGTCAACCGCGCGCTCAACCCGGCGCAGCAGGTCGTCCAGATCGTCAACGAGGAACTCGTCGGCATCCTGGGCGGGCAGCAGCGACGGCTCGAGTTCGCGAAGAAGCCGCCGACGGTCATCATGCTCGCGGGTCTGCAGGGTGCCGGTAAGACCACCCTCGCGGGCAAGCTCGGCAAGTGGCTCAAGAAGGACGGCCACACCCCGATGCTCGTCGCGGCGGACCTCCAGCGTCCGAACGCCGTGCAGCAGCTGCAGGTCGTCGGCGAGCAGGCCGGCGTGCACGTGTTCGCTCCCGAGCCCGGCAACGGTGTCGGCGACCCGGTCAAGGTCGCCAAGAACGCCATCAAGGCCGCGATCGACCAGCAGTACGACACCGTCATCGTCGACACCGCCGGTCGACTCGGTGTGGATGCCGAGCTGATGAAGCAGGCCGCGAACATCCGCAAGGCCGTCGACCCGGACGAGGTCCTGTTCGTCATCGACGCGATGATCGGTCAGGACGCCGTCAACACGGCCCGTGCGTTCCAGGAAGGCGTCGACTTCACCGGTGTCGTGCTCTCGAAGCTCGACGGTGACGCCCGCGGTGGTGCCGCCCTGTCGGTGGCCAGCGTGACCGGCCGTCCGATCATGTTCGCGTCGACGGGTGAGTCGCTCGACGACTTCGAGCCGTTCCACCCGGACCGCATGGCGAGCCGCATCCTCGACCTCGGCGACATCCTGTCCCTCATCGAGCAGGCGCAGGGCGCCTTCGACGAGGAAGAGGCGCGCAAGGTCGCGGACAAGATCGCGACCGACAACTTCACGCTGAACGACTTCCTGCAGCAGATGCAGCAGCTCCGCAAGGCCGGCTCCATCAAGGGCATGCTCGGCATGCTCCCGGGAGCCAAGGGCATGCGCGAGGCGCTCGACAACTTCGACGAGCGCGAGATCGTCCGCACCGAGGCGATCATCCAGTCGATGACGCCCCAGGAGCGCGAGCTCCCGAAGCTCCTCAACGGTTCGCGCCGTCTGCGCATCGCGCGCGGTGCCGGATCGACGGTCACCGAGGTCAACGCGCTGGTCAACCGCTTCGAGCAGGCCGCCAAGATGATGAAGACCGTCGCCCGCGGTGGCGTGCCGCAGATGCCGGGCATGGGTCCGATCCCGGGCATGCACGGCGGCAAGAAGCAGCAGCAGGGCGGCAAGAAGAAGTCGAAGGTGGGCAACCCCGCCAAGCGCGCGGCCTTGGCTGCCGGCGCGGCGGCTGCGCCGCAGCAGGCCCCGCAGGGGTCCGGCCTCGGCCTCGGGGGCGCCAAGGGCGGCAAGGCACCGACCGAGGAAGAGCTCGCGTCGCTGCAGAAGTTCCTGGGTCGCTGACGCGGCTCGCGATCGCGACCACCTGACGGACGG